>JAZNEZ010000201.1:0-7911 GCA_045588875.1 Candidatus Scatosoma sp.
TCCGACTTAACGGGGAGAAACGGCGATCTTGCAAGCAGTAAAATCGGGCGCGAAAATCGTCGTACGCACGGCAAACACCCGTTCCTATCAATCGGTGGTCGATCTGGGCGTGGAGCATATCTGCCTTGATTACGTCTACCAAAAGAGCCGCAATTTCGCTACCCTTGCGAAAAACCTTGCCAAAGCCGTTACCGATCAAGGCGAAAATACCGTTTACCTCGTAGACGGCGCGCCCTTTGAAGATACTTCCGTGAAAGCGCTTATCAAGCGTACGCGCGGTAAAGTCCAAATCATCGAGGGGGTTTCCAAGATCACCGCGCTCGTCGGTGCGGCGAATTTTAACGGCTGTTCGTATACCGCCGTTTCCGCGTACGAGCTGACGGAAAAAGAACTCACCCTGCCTCTAATCGTATACGATATCGACGATAAGGCGCTTGCAAGCGATTGTAAACTGTTCCTTGGCGATCTGTTCGGCGAAGAAATAGAGGTGCGGTTTATTCGGCAGGGCAGACCAACGAAAATGCCACTCTTTGAAATCGATCGGCAAACAGAATACGATTATACTTCCGCGATCGCAATCGAAGAGGCGACGTTATTCGACAAAAAACGTTTCACGTTAAACGATTTGAAAAAAATACTGCTCCGACTGCGCGCGCCGAACGGCTGTCCTTGGGATCGGGTGCAGACGAGTGAAAGTATTAAAATGGCGGCGATCGAAGAGGCTTACGAGCTCGGGGACGCGATCGATCAAAAGGACGACGAGAAGATACTCGAAGAAACGGGAGATCTTTTATTGCAGGTGATGTTCCACGCGGTGTTGAAAGAGGAAACGGGCGCGTTCAATATCAACGACGTACTGACGGGGATTTGTCAAAAGCTCATTTCGCGGCATACGCACGTGTTCGGCAACGACGGTGCGAGCGACGAGAGTTCGGCGTTATCCGTATGGGAAAAGAATAAAATGACGGAAAAGCATCAGCTCACCTATGCCGACGCCGTGAACGACGTGCCCAAGGGCTTTCCTGCGGTGATGCGCGCGCAAAAGGTAGGCAAACGCGCAGGCAAGGCAGGTATGGATTTTGCGGACGTGAAAGAGGCGGCGGTGCGCTTAAAGGAAGAAATAGAGGAATTTTTCGCCGCAACGACGGACGAGGAAAAAGAAAAGGAGCTTGGGGATCTGCTCTTTGCCGCGGTGAACGTGGGCAGAAAGGCAGGGTGCGATTGTGAAAAAGCCCTTAAAGAAAGCGTGGAGCGGTTTGCCGCGCGGTTTATGCTTGCAGAGAAAAAAGCACTCGACGACGGGAAAGAGGTTACGGGGCTTTCTCCAAGCGAGTGGGACGAATATTACGTAAAGGCAAAAGAAGAATTAAAATGAAACTTACGCCCGTAAAAATCGGCGATTTCACCGCCGAAAACAACGTGTTTTTAGCGCCGCTCGCCGGCTACACCAACTACGCCTTTCGTCGCCTTTGTAAGAGTTACGGCGCAGGGCTTTGCTACACGGAAATGGTGAGCGCAAAGGGCTTGAAATACGGTAGCGACAACACTGCGGAATTGCTTTACACCGACGAGCACGAGGGCAGGGTGGCGGCGCAGATTTTTGGGAGCGATCCCGATATTATGCGCGCGGCGTGTGAACACGACAAGCTTGAGCCCTTTAAGATCGTGGATATCAATATGGGTTGTCCCGTGCCGAAAATTTACAAAAACGGCGAGGGGAGCGCGCTCTTGGAAAACCCCGTGCTTGCGGAAAAAATCGTGAAAGAATGCGTGAAAAGCGGTAAAATTATCACCGTGAAATTCCGTATCGGCGTGCGTGAAAACGAATATATTACCAAGGAGTTTGCCAAGCGAATGGCAGGGGCAGGTGCGAGTTTACTAACTATCCACGGCAGAACGCGCGATAAAATGTACGCAGGGGAAGTGCATTTTGACGAGATCGCGACGGCGAAAAACGCGGTGGATATCCCCGTGATTGCCAACGGCGGCGTGTTTTCGGAGCGCGACGCGGAAAATCTTATAAAAAACACGGGTGCGGACGGCGTGATGGTGGCACGCGCGGCGCTGTTCGATCCGCAAATCTTTTGCGATTTGACGGGAAAGGCACGGGAAAGCAAGCTTGCGACGTTTGAAAAGCAATTAAAATGGACGGGGCAGGTATGCGACGAACGGTTTACGACGGTGTTTATGCGTAAAATGGCTGCGTTCTACGTGAAAGGCGAGCGTGGCGCGGCGGCGTTTAAGGAACGACTCTTTCAAGCGACGAGCCCGAGCGAGGTTTTGGAGATTGCGAAAGAGATTTGGAAATAAATAAAAAATTTTTCCAAACGGCTTGCTTTCGATTGCTTTTTATCGAAAAATAGTCTATAATAAAACCGAAATAAAATTAAAGTTTTTGGAGGACTTATTATTATGCCTTTGGTAACTACTACCGAAATGTTCAAAAAAGCGTATGCTGGAAAATACGCAATCGGCGCGTTCAACGTGAATAACATGGAAATGATCCAAGCGATCGTGGAAGCGGCGAACGAAGAAAAATCCCCTGTAATTTTACAGGTATCGGCAGGCGCGAGAAAGTATGCAAACCCCGTGTATTTGAAGCACCTCGTGCAGGCGGCGGTGGAAACGAACGATATCCCCGTTGCAATGCACCTTGACCACGGAGCGGATTTCGAAATCTGTAAAGCCTCGATCGACGGCGGTTTTACGTCCGTTATGATCGACGCCTCCTCCCATCCTTGGGAAGAGAATATCGCGATCACGAAAAAGGTCGTGGAATACGCGCACGACCACGGCGTGGTGGTGGAAGCGGAGCTTGGTAAGCTCGCGGGTATTGAGGACGACGTGAACGTCGCCGCGGCAGACGCGCAGTTCACTTCCCCCGACGAAGTAGAAGAGTTTACGGCAAGAACGGGCATCGACTCCCTCGCAATCGCGATCGGTACGAGCCACGGCGCTTATAAATTCAAACCAGGGCAAGATCCTAAATTGCGTTTGGATATCCTTGAAGAGATCGGCAGACGTTTACCCGAGTTCCCTATCGTTTTACACGGCGCTTCTTCCGTTCCGCAGGACAAAGTGGCGATCGTCAATCAGTTCGGCGGTCATATGCCCGACGCGATCGGTATTCCCGAATCCGAACTTAGAAAGGCGGCGCAAATGGCGGTTTGTAAAATTAATATCGACTCCGACCTTCGCGTAGCGTTCACGGCGGCGATTCGTAAGCATTTCAGCGAACAACCCTCGCACTTCGACCCCCGTCAGTATCTTGGCGACGCGCGTGCAATGATGAAAGAGATGGTGAAACACAAGATCGTCAACGTACTCGGCTCGGCTGGGAAAATTTAACCGAAATCAAAAAAACCTCGGAAAACTTCCGAGGTTTTATATTTACTTTCTTGCCGTGTATTCTTTCACGCCGATCACCGTTTCACCGTCGATTTGAACGGTGCGCGGCTCGCCGTAGCGTACCGTGATCTCGTGACCGGAAAGCACCGTGATATGCTTGACCTTTTTCACGTGCTCGCCCTTGAAAATAGAGGGGAAGATGAGTAGGCTTTTGATTTTTCCCGTACCGTGGAAGATCATCACAGAAAGGGTATCTTTTTCACGGCGTTGCTCGGGTGCAGGCAACATACCGCCGCCGTAGTACCGTCCGTTCATCGTCGGCGCAAGCCATACATTTTTGAAAGAATATTCCTTGCCGTCCACGATCACCGTCGCGTTCACGGGCTTATAATGGAACAACAAGCCCTTGATCGCAATCCCCGTGTAGTTGATTTCCTGCCCTGCCTTTTCCACGCGCATTTTATCGCCGATTTCACAGCAATACCCGTCGATACCGTATCCCACGCCGTTCAAAAAGGCGTAGTCCTTGCCCTCGACGGTAACTTTCGGCAGATTAGAAAGGTGCGGCGCGAGATCAACGAGCCCCTGATCGTGCTCCACGTCGCGCAAGAAATCGTTGCCACTACCGCACGCGTAATAGAAAAGTTTATTGGGAACGTTAAGGTCTTTCACGTTGTTGACAAACCGATTCAGCGTACCGTCGCCGCCGCAAACGATCACGTCCCCGTCCGTTTCCAGCTCGGCGAAAAATTCCTTATACGTTTCTATCTGCGTGATATCGCAAAGCACGCAATTTTCCGCGCCGAACCGCTCGGATAATCCTTTTGCCTGTAATCTGCCGTTCCCGTTGCCTGCGGAAGGGTTATACAATATATATTTCTTCATTCGTTCACCGCCTCACTGTCATAATTTTCTATGACAATTATACAAGATAACGCGTACATAAGTCAAGCGTTAAACAACAAAAAACTACAAAATCCGACAAGAAATATTTTTTCAGGAAAATTGAAAATAATTTTTGCAAGTATTGCTCAAAATTATTGACGAAAGTAAAAAAGTATGGTAGAATAGTAACGGACGAGCAGGAGTACCAAATTTTTCCGCTCGCCTAAAAGTAAGATAACAATTAAAATTTTTCATTTTTTGGAGGAACTTTATTATGGCAAACGTAAAAGTTGCAATCAACGGTTTTGGCCGTATCGGTCGTCTGGCTTTCAGACAGATGTTCGGCGCAGAGGGCTATGAAGTAGTCGCTATCAACGACCTCACCAGCCCCTCGATGCTCGCGCACCTTTTGAAGTACGATTCCGCGCAGGGCAGATACGCGCTCGGCGACACGGTTTCGGCGGATGACGAAGCAGGTACGATCACCGTATGCGGCAAGACGATCAAGATCTCCGCGGAAAAAGACGCTGCGAACTGCCCTTGGGCGGCAAACAACGTTGACGTTGTTTTGGAATGTACCGGTTTCTACACCTCGAAAGCGAAAAGCGAAGCGCACATCAAAGCAGGCGCGAAGAAAGTCGTGATTTCCGCACCCGCAGGCAACGACCTGCCCACGATCGTTTACAGCGTAAACGAAAAGACGCTCACGAAAGCGGACACGATCATTTCCGCGGCGTCCTGCACCACCAACTGCCTTGCGCCTATGGCGAACACGCTCAATAAGCTTTCCAAGATCAAGAAAGGTTATATGACGACGATCCACGCGTTCACGGGCGACCAGATGGTACTCGACGGACCGCACAGAAAGGGCGACCTTCGTCGTGCAAGAGCGGCGGCGGTGAATATCGTTCCCAACTCGACGGGCGCGGCAAAGGCGATCGGGTTGGTTATTCCCGAACTCAACGGCGTTTTGGACGGTTGCGCGCAACGCGTTCCCGTTCCCACCGGCTCGCTTACCCAACTCGTTGCGATCTGCGACGGCGAAGTTGACGCGGCTACGGTTAACGCGGCAATGAAAGCGGCGGCGAGCGCGTCGTTCGGTTACACCGAAGAAGAGCTCGTATCTTCCGACATTATCGGCATCACCTACGGTTCGCTCTTCGACGCTACGCAGACGAAGTGCATGCCTATGGGAGACGGCACGACGCTTGTGAAAGTCGTTTCTTGGTACGATAACGAAAACTCGTACACCAGCCAAATGGTAAGAACGATTAAATATTTCGCGGAACTTTAATCAAAAAGCAAATAAAAACCAGCCTCCGAAAATTTTCGGAGGCTGTTTTTTACAACCGCTTAAAATTCTAATTTTTTTTCGATATACTCAATCGCCTCGTCCACGGAAACGCGGATTTGTTCCATCGTATCGCGATCGCGCACGGTAACCGTGCCGTTTTCCAAGGTGTCGAAGTCGATCGTTACGCAGAACGGCGTGCCGATTTCGTCCTGACGGCGGTAGCGTTTGCCGATCGAGCCGGTAACGTCGTAAGTGCAGGGGAATTTTTTGCACATTTTCGCGTAAATTTCGTCCGCCTTTTCCGACAAATTCTTTTGCAACGGCAACACCGCGCATTTATACGGCGCAAGCGCAGGGTGCAAGCGGAGTACCGTGCGGATATCGTTCTTTTCCGCGTCGACCACTTCTTCGTCGTAAGCGTCCGTCAAGAACGCAAGCACCACGCGGTCTGCACCGAGCGACGGTTCGACGACGTAAGGCACGTAGCGTTCGTTCGTTACGGGATCAAGATAATCGATCGGCTTGCCACATTCTTTCGCGTGCTGGGTTAAATCGTAGTCCGTTCTGTCGGCAATTCCCCAAAGTTCGCCCCAACCGAACGCGAAGTTGTATTCGAAGTCAGTGGTGGCTTTGGAATAGAAACAAAGCTCCTCGGGGGAGTGGTCGCGAAGATGTAAATTCTCCTCTTTCATACCCAGCGACAACAGCCAGTTTTTGCAGAAATCTTTCCAGTAAGCAAACCATTCCAAATCCGTCCCTGGTTTACAGAAAAATTCCAGCTCCATTTGCTCGAACTCACGCGTACGGAAAGTGAAGTTCCCAGGGGTGATTTCGTTACGGAAAGATTTACCCACCTGCGCGATACCGAACGGCACGCGCATACGCGTGGAGCGTTGTACGTTTGCAAAGTTCACGAAAATACCCTGCGCCGTTTCGGGACGGAGGTATACGGTGTTTGCGGAATCCTCGGTAACGCCTTGGAACGTTTTGAACATAAGGTTGAATTTACGAATAGGGGTGAAATCGGAGTTGCCGCACACGGGGCAAACGATTTTATGCTCTTCAACGAACGCTTGCAACGCGTCGTTGTCCATTGCCTCCACCTTTACGTCCATACCTTTTTTCGCGACGTACGCCTCCACGAGGTTGTCCGCACGGTGGCGCGCCTTGCACGATTTACAGTCCATAAGGGGATCGGAGAAACCGCCGAGATGTCCCGAGGCTTTCCATGTGCGCGTATTCATAAGAATAGCGCAATCTACGCCCGTGTTATAGGGGTTCTCCTGCACGAACTTTTTCCACCACGCCTTTTTCACGTTGTTTTTCAGCTCTACGCCCAAAGGACCGTAGTCCCAAGTGTTGGCAAGTCCGCCGTAGATCTCGCTCCCTGCGAAGATAAAACCTCTGTTTTTGCACAAAGAAACGAGTTTTTCCATTGTTACTGCTCTTTTGTCTGCCATAATGTACCTCTAATTAAATTTTGTTATCGTGATTATTATACGACATTTTCCCCCGTCAAGTCAATCGAAAGAAAGAAAAATTATACAAAAAGATAAAAAAAGTCAAAAAATTTACGGGATAACTATTCCTTTTTTTTGAAATATGTGGTATAATAAAAAGGCTAATAACATACTATGGAGAAATTTTACGATGCTCACGGATATTGAAATTGCGGAAAGCGCCGAGCTCTACGACATACGCGAGGTGGCGAAAACGCTCAATTTAACGGAAAACGACTTGGAATTATACGGCAAATATAAGGCGAAAATCACGTTGCCCAAAAACGCAAAGCGTAAAGCCAAGCTCATTTTGGTAACGGCGATCAACCCCACGTCCTCGGGCGAGGGAAAAACCACCGTTTCGATCGGTCTTGCCGACGGACTTTCCAAGATCGGTAAAAAGGCGTGTCTTGCTCTTCGCGAGCCCTCGCTCGGACCTGTGTTTGGTATCAAGGGCGGTGCGGCAGGCGGCGGGTATGCCCAAGTCGTGCCTATGTCCGATATCAATTTACATTTCACGGGCGATCTGCACGCGATCACGGCGGCGAACAACCTGCTCTGCGCGTTGATGGACAATCATATTTTCCGCGGCAACGCCCTCAATATCGACGTGAACAATATCTATTTCCACCGTTGTATGGATATGAACGAACGGGAACTTATCAACGTTACGATCGGCGGCAAGGGCAGAGGTGTGGAAAGAGAGGACCATTTCGACATCACCGCGGCGAGTGAAATTATGGCGGTGTTGTGCCTTGCGACGGATATCGACGACTTAAAAAAGCGGCTGGGCAATATTATCGTCGGGCTGAACACGGACGGGGATTTCGTGCGCGCAAAGGATATCGCAGGGGCGGTGGGCTCTATGGCGGTGCTTTTGAAAGA
>JAZNEZ010000202.1:0-1795 GCA_045588875.1 Candidatus Scatosoma sp.
AAAACCTCGCCGAGTGCATCATAAAAGGACTATCTTTTTAGATAGTCCTTTTCCCTTATTTTGCCGTAGAAAGCCACACCATCAGCACGGAAATATCGGCTGGGTTTACCCCCGAAATTCTGCCTGCTTGCCCTAAATTTAAGGGCTTGACGCGGTTGAGCTTTTCGCGCGCCTCTAAACGCAAGCCAAGGATCGCGTCGTAGTCCAAATCGGCAGGCAACGCCTTATCCTCCAAGCGTTTGGCTCTTTCAATTTGTTCGAGGTTTTGTTTTAAGTAGCCCTCGTATTTCACGGTGATTTCCGCCGTTTCCAAAACGTCCCTGGAATACTCCGAAAACATCCCAAATTCCGTCATAATATCTTTCAAAGAAATGGAGCGTTTCATCATATCCGCATACGATACGCTACCGCTCGGCGCGTCGTAGCCGTAGTTCTTCAAAAACGCCGCCGCTTGCTTTTGAGCCACCCGTGTACGCAACGAATGGAGCAATTCCTCGTATTTTGCCTTTCGCGCGAGATACCGCTCGTACCGCTTTTCGCTCACCAAACCGCACTGATACCCCTTTTCCGTCAGACGGAAATCGGCGTTGTCTTGGCGCAAGCAAATGCGGTGTTCGGCGCGCGAGGTCATCATACGGTAGGGCTCGTCCGTGCCCTTGGTTACGAGGTCGTCGATAAGCACCCCGATATACGCCTCGTCGCGACGTAAGATCAAAGGGGGAAGTCCGCGGAGTTTGAGCGAGGCGTTCAAGCCTGCCATAAGCCCCTGCGCCGCCGCCTCTTCGTAGCCCGACGTACCGTTGATCTGCCCTGCGGTGTACACGCCCGAAATTTTCTTAAATTCGAGAGTAGGCAGCACGTCGAGGGTGTCGATACAATCGTATTCGATCGCGTAGCCGTAGCGCACGATATCGGCGTTTTCCAAGCCTGCAACCGAAGTGTACATTGCCCGTTGCACGTCGTGTGCCATAGAAGTCGAAAGTCCCTGCGCGTATACTTCGAGGGTGTCCGCGCCCTCGGGTTCTAAAAAGATTTGATGCCGCTCCTTATCCTTGAACCGCACGACTTTCGTTTCGATCGAGGGGCAATAGCGAGGGCCCGTCGATTGTATCGTACCGTTGTAAAGAGGGGAACGGTCGAGGTTTTGTAAAATAACCTCGTGCGTAGTGAGGTTGGTGTAGGTTAAGTAGCAAGGCAGTTTGCTTTTCGGCGCGCTGTCGTGCATAAACGAGAACGGGTAGATATCCTCGTCGCCGTTTTGGATTTCGCACTTGGAATAATCGATCGTCCGCCCGTCCAAGCGTGCAGGTGTACCCGTCTTGAAACGACGCACTTGAAAGCCGAGCGCGAGCAGACTTTCCGTGAGCTCATTGGCAGGCGCGAACCCGTTCGGGCCCGATTTTTTCACGACGTCGCCCGTGATCGTTTCGCCGTTTAAGTATACGCCCGTACAAAGAATAACCGCTTGCGCGGAGATCACGCCGCCGTAGTTGGTTTTCACGCCTGCGCACCTGCCGTTTTCCACGAGAATTTCCGTTACTTCCGCTTGAATAATGCGAAGATTCGGCGTGTTTTCAAGTACGCTTTTCATCGCGCGGTGATAGGCGTTTTTGTCTGATTGTGCGCGTAGGGATTGTACCGCCGCGCCCTTGCCGACGTTGAGCATACGCAGTTGCAAAGCGGTGTCGTCGGCAACGATACCCATTTCACCGCCGAGCGCGTCGATTTCGCGCACGAGATGTCCTTTTGCCGTACCGCCGATCGAGGGGTTGCAGGGCATAAAGGCGATACTGTC
>JAZNEZ010000203.1:0-4572 GCA_045588875.1 Candidatus Scatosoma sp.
TTCCAGAATGATCTTTTCGTCAATTTTAAGCAGGTTTTGCAGTGCAATACGCCGTATGCGAGAAGAGGTATAACGCGCAGACGTTAAAGTTTGCGTTAAACTCGCGCTTTCCTCGGCGGCTTTTTTTAAGGCGTTTTCCAACCCCTCCGTGCAATCGCAAACACTTGCGATTTCTTTTTTTGTACGGGATAAAATAGCGTATTTTTCCAAGCCATCGAGCTTGTTTTCTATTGCAATGGGAAGATCGCGTAAAACGAAATCAGGAAGATTGTTTTTTAAGATTTCGCCTTTTTCAATCGCAGCACGAATAGCCGTAGCAGAAGAAAAATTTTCTTTTAATTCCCCGTCGGCGTACCCCGAGCCCGTTCTTTGTACGGGCAATATTTCTATCGCCGAATCGAGCGAAAGTAAGGCTTTCGTATATTCTAATCCGAGGATATTGTTCGGGGACGAAAGCAAGTCAAAGGGGATGAATCCTGCGAACGCCTGCGCACGGGCTTTCGCATAGCTCACACCACGGGAAACCTCTTCTTTGATCTTTTCTGATACTTCTTTCGGCTCGTTGCTCAAATACCTTGCAGCAAGCTTAAAAGCCGTTTTATCGGCGTTTTCCGCGCCGAAACAAAGCGTTTGCACCGCGGGAATGGAAGAGAGCAGCTTGATAGCGCCTTTGGCGAACAATTCGGCGTTGGAAGTGGAGAATACCGTAGGCAACTCGATAACCGCGTCCGCTCCTGCGAGTACGGCGTGTCGTGCGCGCGTGTATTTATCGAGAATAGCCGATTCGCCGCGTTGCACGAAATTACCGCTCATCACGCAAAGTACCGCGTCTGCGCCGGAAATCGAACGCGCCGCGTTTAATTGATAGAGATGACCGTTGTGAAAGGGGTTGTATTCACAAATAATCGCGCAAATTTTCATATTATTTCTTTTTATTTCCTTTACTTTGTTAAAAATGTGTGGTATAATATAGAATAATAGAGCTTTCCTATCTATTATAAACGAAAATGAAAAAATAATAAAGCGTTTCAAGGAGAAAAACAATGAAAAATATTCTTGATGAAATTAAAATCAAGGCAAAAGCACTCCAAAAGACCATCGTCCTTTGCGAGGGAGAAGATTCGCGTGTGGTGAAAGCCGCCGCGGACGCAACGAAAGAAGGAGTGGCAAAAATCGTATTGCTCGGCGACGAGGCGGAAATCAAAACGGCGAATCCCGACGTGGATTTGACGGGCGTTACCATCGTCAATCCGTTAACCTCGGAAAAACTGCCTGAGTATAACGCCAAACTTTGCGAGTTGCGCGCGTCCAAGGGTATGACGCCCGATCAGGCGGCAAAGCTTTTACAGGACGGCACGTATTTCGGTGCAATGATGTTGAAAATGGGCGAAGTGGACGGACTCGTTTCGGGCGCGTGCCATTCTACGGCAAACACGCTCCGCCCTGGATTGCAGATTATTAAAACGGCGAAAGGCGTTTCGTCCGTTTCCAGCTTTAACCTTATGATTTGTCCTCCGCAAGGCAATCAATACTGCCCCGACGGGCTCGTGGTTTTTGCCGATTGCGGACTCAATCCCACGTACACGAGCGAGGGACTTGCCGATTGCGCGATCGCTACGGCAAACTCCGCGAAAGCGATTGCAGGCATCGATCCGAAAGTGGCAATGCTTTCGTTCTCTACGAAAGGCAGTGCAAAGCACGATAACGTAACCCTCGTTGCCGAGGCGGTGAAGATTGCAAAAGAAAAAGCTCCCGAGCTGAAACTCGACGGAGAATTGCAATTCGACGCGGCGATCGTACCCTCCGTTGCGGCACTCAAAGCCCCCGAATCGGACGTTGCCGGCAAAGCGAACGTATTTATTTTCCCCGATCTGCAAGCGGCGAATATCGGTTATAAGATCGCGGAAAGATTGGGCGGCTTTATGGCGGTAGGTCCTATTTGTCAAGGTTTTGCAAAGCCTATGAACGATTTATCGCGTGGGTGTAAATCGGAAGATATCGTAGCGGCGGTGGCTATTACGGCGTTACAAGCGCAACTTTAAGCAAAAGAGGTGAAAAAATGAAAGTTCTTGTTATTAATTCGGGTAGTTCTTCTTTGAAATATCAGCTTATTGATATGGAAACGGAAGCGGTGATCGCAAAAGGTAATTGCGAAAGGATCGGTATCGACGGTTCTAAGCTCGTGCATAAAGCAAAGGGCAACGAAACGGTGATCGAGCAGGCAATGCCCGATCATAACATGGCGGTAGCGCTCGTTCTCAAAGCTCTCACCGATAAAGAAATCGGCGTGATTTCTTCGATGGACGAAATCGACGCGGTAGGGCATCGCGCGGTGGCGTCGGGCGAAACGTTCAAAGCGCCTACGCTCGTAACGGAAGATTCGCTTGCGAAAATGGAAGAGCTTTGCGATCTTGCTCCCTTACATAACCCTGCGGCGATTATCGGCGTGAAAGCGTGCCTTGCGGCTATGCCTAAAACGCCTATGGCGTTCGTGTTCGACACGAGTTTCCATTTCACGATGCCCAAACACGCGTATATGTACGCGATTGATTATAAGCATTATGAAAAGTATAAGATCCGTCGTTACGGTTTCCACGGTACGAGCCATAAATTCGTTTCGCAAGAGGCGGCGAAATATCTGGGCAAAAAGCCCGAAGAATTAAAGATCGTTACCTGCCACCTTGGCAACGGATCGTCGATCACGGCGGTAAACGGTGGGAAGAGCGTGGATACTTCGATGGGCTTTACGCCCCTTGCTGGCGTACCTATGGGAACGCGTAGCGGCGATATCGACGCGGCGGCGGCAGAATACCTTGCAAAGAAAGAGGGTATGGACGTTTCGGAAGTGCTCGCGTATTTGAATAAAAAGAGCGGTATGCTCGGCGTTTCGGGGATTTCCAGCGACTTCCGCGACTTGACTGCGGCGGCGGATAAAGGCGACGAGCGCGCGCAGCTCGCACTCGATATGTTTGCGTATTCCTGCAAAAAATACGTGGGGGCGTACGCGGCGGCAATGAACGGCGTGGATTGTATCGTGTTTACGGCAGGCGTGGGTGAAAACACGGCTTGCGTGCGTAAAGCGATCTGCGACAATATGCAATATTTGGGGCTGGAAATCGACGACGAAAAGAACAACGAAAAGAATAACGGGGCGATCCGTGATATCACGGGTAAGAACTCGAAAGTTAAAGTTTTGATCATTCCTACCAACGAAGAACTGGTCATTGCGCGAGAAACCGTAGAATTATTGTAAAAAATCGCAAAATCCATCGAAAAAAAAGTTGACAAAGTTGTAGAAATATACTATACTTGTTAAGTCGGTTTTATGATGAGAATTGATATTCGAAAGCTCAACGCGCAAAAACAGTATACGGGAAGTATGGAATTTGAATATTCCGCGCCCGAAAATTTGATCGATATTCCGTTCGTGCAGTTTGGCGCGCCCGTGAAAGTCCGTTTTGATTACGAGCTTTACGAGGACGATTCCTTTGAAATTCGCGGCACGGTAAGTTTTTCGCTCGTGGGACAATGCTCCCGTTGCTTAAAAGACGCGACCGCAAACGTAGAAGGGGAATTAGACGCTTATTTTCAACCGTTCAAGGAATGTGAAGATTATTCCTACGTTGGCGGCGTTGTGGATTTGACGCAAGCGGTGAACGAGGCGATTATGGCAAGTATGCCGTTCACGCTCTCCTGCGGCGAGGATTGCAAAAGCATTGAATTTTCAAGCGAAACCGATAAATAAAAATCGAAAGAAATAAAACGAGAGGTGTTATTATGGCAGTACCTAAGAGTAAACAATCGAAAAGCAGAACGAACAAAAGATTCGCAAACTACAAGGCAACGGCGGCAACGCTCGTAGAATGCCCTCATTGCCACGAGCTTGCAGAGGCGCACAGAGTTTGCAAAAACTGCGGCTACTACGACGGCGCGGAAGTCGTTGCTCCCAAAGAAGAGAAGAAAAACTAAGTTTCGTCTATGTGCAATCATCAGACGGGTGGTATTAAGCACCCGTCTTTTTGCGTTTGAATGAAAATAAAAATTAACCGTAGTTAAACAGTTTGTTTGCTTGACAATTCAACCGAGTTATGATATAATAAAAAAGACAAAACGAGGAGCAACTTATGAAAGAAAAGTTTAGCGTGAGCGGAATGACGTGTTCGGCGTGTTCGTCGGGGATTGAACGAAACGTACGGCGTTTGCGCGGCGTGGAAAAAGCGGACGTTTCCTTAATGGGGGAATGTATGACCGTGGAATACGACGAAAACGTGGTGAGGAGATCGGAAATCTGCCAAGCCGTGGTATCGCTCGGCTACGGTATTTCCGAATACGACGAAAACGTGCTCAAAGAACGCAAGCCAGAGCCGAATAAATTGAAAAAGAGATTTTTGTTTTCTCTTGCTTTTTTATTGCCGTTGATGTATTTTTCAATGGGTGGTATGATCGGTTTACCGCAACCAAGCGAGGTTATAAGCGTAACCTTGCAAATGCTGTTCGCGCTTGCGGTGATCGTCATTGATTTCAAATTCTTCACGAGCGGCGCAAAAGCGCTTATAAAACGCACGCCGAATA
>JAZNEZ010000204.1:0-1592 GCA_045588875.1 Candidatus Scatosoma sp.
ATGTGTCCGAGTACGGTGCTTTGCAAACAACATTATCAAACGTCGTTGCAACGTTTCGACGCATTTGGCGTACACGTAGCAGTGTTAAATCGTTTTAATACTCCCAAAGAAACCGAACAGGTGCTAGTGGGTTTAGAAAACGGAACGATTGATCTTGTCGTCGGTACGCACCGTTTGCTTTCCAAAGACGTAAAATTTAAAAATCTCGGTTTGTTGGTTTTGGATGAAGAACAACGTTTCGGCGTAGAACATAAAGAAAAAATCAAAACCATGCGTAAAGATATCGATTGTCTTACGATGACAGCAACGCCCATTCCTCGTACCTTGCATATGTCTTTGTCGGGGATCCGTGATATTTCCACAATCCAAACGGCTCCGTCCGAGCGTCTACCCGTTCAAACATACGTCGTGGAAGAAACAGAAACGCTGATTCGCGACGCGTGTATCCGCGAGCTTTCACGGGGCGGTCAGGTGTTTATCCTTTATAATAAAGTGGAGAGTATTTTCACGTTCGCGGCAAGCGTGCGTAGAATTTTGCCCGAGGCAAAGGTGTCCGTCGCGCACGGTAGAATGGATAAAAATATGCTCGAAAACGCCGTGCTCGATTTCTACGGCGGTAAATCGGACGTACTCGTTACCACCACGATTATCGAAAACGGCGTGGATTTGCCCAACGCAAACACCATTATTGTGATCGATAGCGATAAACTCGGCATATCCCAGCTCTATCAATTAAAGGGCAGAGTGGGGCGTAGCTCGCGGCTTGCGCACGCGTATTTCACGTATAAAGCGGAACGGGTAATGACGGATAACGCCGCCGCGCGGTTAAAGGCGATTATGGAGTTTACCGAGCTTGGCTCGGGGTATAAGCTCGCTATGCGGGATTTGGAAATTCGTGGTGCAGGGAACGTGCTAGGCGCGGAACAGCACGGGCATATGGATAAGGTCGGGTATGAGTTGTACGCCAAATTGCTCAAAGAAGAGCTCACGGGCGAAA
Organism: Candidatus Scatosoma sp.; assembly: GCA_045588875.1. GTDB lineage: Bacteria > Bacillota > Clostridia > Christensenellales > Borkfalkiaceae > Scatosoma. The sequence goes on from JAZNEZ010000204.1 coordinate 998, forward strand.
GTCATATTTCCGCAGAGCTCGATATTCGCACGAACGCGTATATATCCGAGAAATATATCGAATCCTCGGCAGGGCGGTTGGATAGTTATAAACAGATCGCGGAAATATCGTCGATCGCCGATTATAAACGTGTGTACGCGTCCTTGCGAGATACCTACGGGGAATTACCTCGTGCGGTGGAGAATTTAATGGTGATCGCCGTTTTGAAAAGCTACGCCACTACGTTCAACGTAAAAAAGATCACGGTGGCAAAGGGCGTAGGGGCGCTCGAATTTCCCTCGCTTGAAAGTTTGGGGGATAGACGGTTGCAAGCGGCGCTCGATAAATACGCCTCGCAAACGCGGTTGAATATGACCGAGGCACCCGTCGTGGAATTTTTCAAGGGACGCGACGCGGCGGAATTGATGGCGGAAATGACGAAATTTTTGAAATTTGCGCGAACTTTCGAAAGTTTATAAGTAAAAACGTTTGCACTTTATGAAAAAATGAGGTATAATATAAGTTGATAGCGTATAAGGTGGAGAGGAATTCTCTGCTTAACGAAGAAAAAACTCGATAAAAATCGGAGTAAGTATATGAACAAGAAACACACGTT
>JAZNEZ010000205.1:0-1641 GCA_045588875.1 Candidatus Scatosoma sp.
GAACAACCGTTAATCACGGAATCGGGACGCGCCGTGTATAAATATTCGAACACGCAAAGCCTTTCGGGCTTTTTATCGCAGTTATCGCGAATACTCTTTACGCCCTCTTTGGAAAACACCACCACTTCCCCAGGGGCAACCTCGCGGATAAAGCTTGCGCCGACCGTTGCGAGCGCGCACGTTTCGCTTGCCACCACGTATTCCCCGTCGTCGCGAATACCGTAGCACAGGGGGTGTAAACCGTTTTCGTCGCGCGCCGCGATCAGCTTTTGCGGCGACATAACGACCATAGAATAACCGCCTTTGAGCTTTGCAAGCGCTCTGACGACCGCCTCTTCGGTGGACGGAGCGGAAAGCCGTTCTTTCGTAATCATATAAGCGATCACTTCCACGTCGTTAGAAGTATGGAAAATCGCGCCCGAAAGTTCAAGCTCTCGACGCAGCTCGCCATAGTTCACCAAAGCTCCGTCGTGGGAAATGGCAAGCCTGCCCTTAACGTGATTGACGAGCATCGGCTCGGCGTTTACGCGGTCTTTCGTCGCGCTCGTGCCGTAGCGCACGTTCCCAAGCGCCATTTGTCCGAGCCCGAGCGAATCTAAAACGCGCGGCGTAAACACTTCGTTTACGATACCCGAATCCTTATAAGAAGTAAACACGCCGTCGTCGTTCACCACGATACCGCTACTCGCTTGTCCGCGGTGTTGTAAGGCGTATAATCCGTAATAGGCGGTAGAGGCAACGTTCGTCGTTTTCGTTCCGTAAATACCGAAAACCGCCATATATTATTCTCCCATCAATCTGCGCATCATTTCTTGATACGCGCCCTCTACGCCACCGAGATCTCTTCTGAAACGGTCTTTATCGAGCTTTTCGCCCGTCGTACTGTCCCAAAAACGGCAAGTGTCGGGGGAAATTTCGTCTGCAAGTACGATCTCGCCGTCCGCCGTTTTACCAAGTTCGATCTTGAAATCGACGAGAGTAACGTTGAGTTTTTTGAAGTATTCTTTAAGCACTTCGTTCACCTTGAACGCCATTTGTTTGACGAGCGCGATTTCGTCTTTCGTCGCAAGTTTGAGCGCCAACGCGTGATATTCGTTCAAAAGCGGATCGCCCAGATCGTCGTTCTTATAGGAAAATTCGATCGTCGGTTCGTCGAACACGATACCCTCTTGCACGCCGTAATGCTTGGCAAACGAGCCTGCGGAAATGTTACGGATAATCACTTCGAGGGGAAGAATTTTTACCTTTTTCACGAGCGTTTCCCTTTCGGAAAGCTCTTTCACGAAATGCGTTTTCACGCCCTCTTTTTCCAAGATCTGCATAAGGAAGTTGCTCATCTTGTTGTTGATGACGCCCTTGCCCTCGATCGTACCTTTTTTGAGGCCGTTAAACGCCGTCGCGTCGTCTTTATAAGAAACGATCACGAGGTTTTTATCGTCCGTTGCGTACACCTTTTTCGCTTTGCCTTCGTAGAGTTGTTCTTTCTTTTCCATAGTTTTTATCTCCGTTAAAAATTTATTTTCGTTTTTTATTGAAAGGTTCAAGGGGATTATCCCCTCGCGAAAACGCAGGGGCAACGCCCCGCATTATCGGACGCATATAAGAAAGCGTCAATTTTCGCTCGCGCCGTCAGGCGTTCTT
>JAZNEZ010000206.1:0-2763 GCA_045588875.1 Candidatus Scatosoma sp.
CTTACCGTCTGCAATCACGACCATATTGATACCGAACGTAACTTCTAAATCGGTATATTTATAAAGACATTTCAAAATTTCGTCGATATCCGCGTCCTTCTTAACACGAATCACCGCACGCATACCCGTTCTATCCGATTCGTCGGCAACGTGGTCTATGCCGTCGAGCTCCTTTTCTTTCTCGTCGCAAAGCTCCACGATCTTGCGGAGCAGTTGCGCTTTATTCACCTGATAAGGAAGTTCGGTAATCACCAAATTCGTTTTTCCGTTATCCGTCTTTTCCGCGTTGATTTTTGCACGGAGCGTGATTTTGCCACGCCCCGTTTTATAAGCTTGAATGAGCTCGTTCGCAAGGATAATACCGCCCGTAGGGAAATCGGGAGAGGGTATAAATTCCATCATTTCTTCAAGCGAGATCGCAGGATTATCGATATACGCCACCACGCCGTTGATAACTTCTTCCAAATTATGCGTGGGGATATTCGTCGCAAGTCCGACCGCAATCCCCGATGCGCCGTTCACGAGCAAATTCGGAAAGCGCCCAGGGAGTACGTCCGGCTCTTTTAAGCTATCGTCGAAGTTAAGCGAAAAGCTGACCGTTTCTTTATCGATATCGCGGAGAAGTTCGAGGGCAAGCGGTTGCATGCGCGCCTCGGTATAACGCATCGCCGCCGCGGGATCGCCGTCCACCGAGCCGAAGTTGCCGTGTCCGTCTACGAGCGTTTTGCCCATATTGAAATCCTGCGCCATACGCACCATCGCGTCGTAAACCGAGCTATCGCCGTGGGGGTGGAATTTACCCATACAATCTCCGACGATTCTCGCACTCTTTTTATGCGGTTTATCAGGCGTTAAGCCCATTTCGTGCATAGTGTACAAAATACGCCGTTGTACGGGCTTTAAGCCGTCCTCCACACGAGGCAAAGCACGGTCGAGGATAACGAACTCGGCGTAAGGCAGCATCGAGGTATGCATTACCTTTTCAAGCGGTTCAACGAATAATTGCCCTGTCGGCTCGATCATTTCGGGTTCTTTCTTATTTCTCGCCATTTCCGCTCTCCTTTTGTTCCGTTTTTTCTATCTTCTCCATAAACGCGTCGCGCTTATTGAAGTTTGCGTATTTTGCCAAAAACTCCTTTCTGCCCTCTACTTTATCGCCCATCAGCGTGGTGATCATCTTTTCCGCTTTCGCCGCGTCCTCTACCGTTACTTGGATAAGATTTCTCGTGGCAGGATTCATCGTCGTTTCCCAAAGTTGTTCCGCGCTCATCTCGCCTAAACCTTTATAGCGTTGGAGCTGATATCCTTTGCCGATCTTTTCGATCTTCTCGTTGAGTTCTTTATCGTCGTAAGCGTACTCGACCTTATCGCCTTTATACACTTTATAAAGGGGTGGCATACCGATATATACATAGCCGGCATTGACGAGCGGACGCATATAACGGAAGAAGAAGGTGAGCAAAATACAACGGATATGCATACCGTCTTGATCGGCATCCGATAAAATAATAACTTTATGATAGTTGGCTTTTTCCAAATTGAAATCGGGATCGATCCCTGCGCCGATCGCGCTGATCATCGTGCGGATCTCTTCGTTTTCCAAGATCTGCGCGAGGCGTTTTTTCTCCACGTTGAGCGGCTTTCCGCGCAAGGGCAAGATCGACTGCGTTTGGCGAACGCGCGCTTGCTTTGCCGTGCCGCCTGCCGAATCCCCCTCCACGATAAACATTTCGTTAAATTCCGGCTTTTTCCCCGAACAACCTGCAAGTTTACCGATCAAGGTCAGACCGTCGATCTTTTTCGTTTTACGGATATTGTCCTTTGCCTCTTTCGCCGCAATACGCGTTTTTGCCGCGCCCTGCGCCTTTTTGATGATTTCTTCCATCGTCTTTTTATAGCCGCGGACGTTCTTAAATTCGTTAAAGCCCTCGATCACCGCACCCTCTACGGCAGGTCGAGCCTCCGTGTTCCCCAGTTTGGTTTTCGTTTGACCTTCGAACTGCACGACGGGGAGCTTAACGGATAAAACGACCGTCAAGCCCTCTCCGAAATCGTCGCCTTGGAAATTCGCGTCCTTTTCTTTCAAAAATCCGTTACTTCTCGCATAATCGTTGAGCACGCGCGTCAATCCCGAATGGAAACCCATTTCGTGATATCCCCCCTCGGGCGTGGGAATGTTATTGACGAACGAGAACATTTTTTCGCGGTAACCGCTGTAATGCTGAATAGCGAACTCCACCTGAATACCGTTTTTCTCCGTCGAATAATAAATCGGCTGTGCGTACAGTCTTTTATCCCCCTCGTTGAGGCTTTTCACGTAATCGGAAATACCGCCGTCGAATTTGAACACTGCGCGATAAGGCTCGCTTTCCAGCGCAAGCTCGTCCACCTCGTCAAACAACGATTGTTGCGGCTCGGTCGTTGCAAACAGGCTTTCCTGTTCCACTGTTTCTTCTACGCTTTCTTCCCCCGTTTCTTCGTTCTCCGTTTCGTTTTCTCCAAACGCCGCGCGACTACGGCGTACTTCCGCCATAGAAATACGCTCGTCGATCAGCGTAATCTCCACGCCCTTATTCAAAAACGCAAGCTGATTTAATCTTTCTTCCACCGTTTCTAAATCAAAGTCCGTTTCGTCGAATACGCGCTCGTCCGGCTTGAAACGAATCAACGTGCCTTGACGGTTGGTGCGTACGCCCGTGTCTTCGAGCGGTCCGTCGGGATCGCCCGAAATGATTTTATTTTTGTTCTTACCCGTACCGTGAT
>JAZNEZ010000207.1:0-2316 GCA_045588875.1 Candidatus Scatosoma sp.
TGGCGTTTGATGAGAAATTACGGCGTCAACGAGGAATATATCACGGGCAAATCGACGACGAATAAAGAAAAATTCGTAACCTATTGTCGCGTTTTGGGTACGGCGTTCGGCAATCCCTTATATCACTGGTCGCAGGTGGAGCTCAAAGAGTTTTTCAATTGCGATAAAGAGATCAACGAGGAAAATGCCGAGGCAATTTGGGAGGAGTGTAACGCGTATATCAAGGCAAATAACGTAACCCCCCAAAGCCTGATCGAGCGTTCCAACGTTTCGTGCGTATTCACAACGAACGAAATTTTCGACGATCTTTCCACGTTCGTAGAAATTAAGAAAAAGGATTATAAATTCCAAGTGATCCCTGCGTTCCGTGCCGATAAGATTATGAATATCGACGCGAAAGGCTATAAAGCGTTTATCGAAAAGTTGGAAGCGTTGACGAGCGAAATTAAGGATATCGACGCGCTCGAAAAAGCGATTGAGGCGCGCCTTAACGAGTTTATCAAAGTGGGCACGCGTGCAAGCGATATCGCGCTCGAAAGCGTGTATCCCGTGGCGGAAAAAGCGGCGGCGGACAAGGTGCTTAAAAACGCGCTCGAAGGTAAAACGATCGGCGAGGCGGATGCGAAAGTATTTAAGGGCTATTTGACCTATTTCCTGTTCAAGCTGTATGCCAAATACGATATCGCAACCGAATTGCACGTGGGGGCGATGCGTAACAATAACTCGGCAATGCTTGAAAAGCTTGGTTTGGACACGGGCTTTGACAGTATTTCCGAGGAAAACAGCATTAAATATACCTCCCGTCTGTTCGATAAACTGAATATGGAAAACTCGTTGCCGAAAACGATCCTTTTCAACCTCAATCCCAAGATGAACACGGAGATTATGACGCTGATGGGCTGTTTCCAAAGCGACGTGGCAAAGGGTAAAATTCAATACGGCCCTGCTTGGTGGTTCTTGGATAATAAGGTGGGTATGGAAAAGCACCTCGAAGACCTTACGGCAACGGGACATATCGGCGCGTTTATCGGTATGCTTACGGACAGCCGTTCGCTTTTGTCTTATCCCCGTCATCACTATTTCAGAAGAATTCTTTGCAACTACTTCGGCGGTATGATGGAGCGCGGTGAAATGACGCAAAACGAAACATTCGTAGGCGAGGTCGTGAAAGACGTTTGCTATCGCAACGCCATTGCGTATTTCAAACTTTAATCACAAAATATTAAAAAAGAATAGTCAAAACCGTAGATTTTTATTTTCGGTTATGATATAATAATGGAAAAGAATACGAAAAGCGTGAGTGAAATGGCGGAAGAAACAAAGCCTGTGCAAACGAAACGAAATACGAAAGAGCTTGTGAAAGGTTGGATAGGCGATATTTTAATTGCCTGTTTGGCGGGCGTGATCGTCGGGTTTGCTTATTACTTTTTCCAAAACAGCAACGGATTTGCCCCTGGGGGAGTCGGCGGTCTTGCTACGATCACCTATCACCTGTTGGGTATAAACGGCGTGGACTTCTCGTGGGCGATTTTAATGGTTTCGTTCAATATCCCCATTTTCGTGCTCGTCAGCATTTTCGTCAACCGTCGGTTGGGCGTGATTCTTATTATTTATATGCTCGTGCAATCGTTCAGCACGGAAATTTATAAATTACTCGGCTGGTTGCCTTATTGTAAGCTGAACAACGGCGAGGATTTTGAAATCGTATTCGCGTGTATTGCGACGGGTGTCGTTTCGGGGTTCGGGTTTTCAATGATGTTGAAGCGGTTCGGGGCAAGCGGCGGCACGTACGCCATTTCCGCGCTCATCAAGCACTGGAAACCGGCGACGAATATCGCGTACGTATCCTTTTTGATGGACGGGAGCGTGGTGTTTATTGCGTTTTTCGTATACGGTATGAAAGTCGCGCCCGTGATCTGTACTTTGCTGAACCTGTTTATTGCGAACGTAGTCGTTGATTACGCGCTTTCGGGTATTCGCAACGGTTATAAATTCGAAATCGTAACCGACCGTCCCGACGAGCTTTCCGCCGAGCTTATCGAAAAGCTCAAACACGGGGTAACGGAAATCAGGGTGCAGGGTATGTATTCGCATACGGAGAAATATATGCTCGTTTGTATTATCCGTAAAAAGCAGGTAGGCGAGATGATGAAAATCATTCAACGGTACAAAGGCACTTTCGCGAGCTTTTCCAAGGTTAACGAAGTGTTCGGTAGATTTAAGAAATAATAAAAAGAGGTATTATATTATGGACAAACTTATTCCCGTAGTCGTTATCAAAGAACTCGGTGAAACGGACAAAATTTTGACGGCGCT
>JAZNEZ010000208.1:0-8785 GCA_045588875.1 Candidatus Scatosoma sp.
TAAACGACCACGTCGTATAACTCCAAAGCGAATGGATCGGGGATCTTGTACACGAAAATAACGTCTAACGCCGCAAACTGATCGTTCAGATTATTGTTAAACAAATACTTGTTGCCGTCTAATTTTTTAGACATAGAATCGGTGTTTACGACTTTTAAGGTGGGTACGCTTTCAAAATACACGTTTTGGTTGATATTTACGTACAGAGAAAACCCAAACGCACAAGAAAAAATCAAGCAGAAAAACGCGGACACCAGCCAATCCAGCTTTCCGCTATTTTTACGCTTTTTCTTTTGCGCTTTCAAATTCTCTTTGAGGATATTCTCGTCCTCCGCGCCGTGGCGAATGAGCTTTAACGAGGTCTTCGTCAACGCCGTTATCACCGCTATCGTCAATATCGTCATAAACGTATAAACGATCGCACAAAGAATGAGTACGTAAGTATCGTAACCCATATAAAATCCTTAAAACGACTTTATCCCCATAACGGATTATGGAGATAAAGCGTTCGTTTTCGTTTTATATTTTTGTTTAATATGCAGTGCGTTTTATTCCTGCGTATCCGGTGTTTCAGGCGCAGGGTTAACGCCGACCGAGCTTACCTCAACCGTGATTTCCTTACCACTGATAGCCGTTTTATACGCCGTGTGGTGCGCAACCGTATCCAAAACAGTAGGTTTAAGCTTGATCAGTTGCTTTTCGTTATTATAAATACTCGACGCTTGGATTTGATATTCGAAGTAATCCTTACCGTTGCTGTCCGTCTTTTTCGTCCACATAGCAACGCCCTCGTCCGTCGAATATCCAACGGGATAAATCGTGAAATCCCCAATGGTATTATTGATTGCGTCTAAAATAGAAATAGGCGTATTTTCCACTTCCGTGGTCGTGGGATCGTCGTATACGTAAGACCAAGAACTTGCGTCCCCGTTCACCGAGAAATCTACCTTCGTTTCAATACCATTCTCTTGAAGCGTCTGCTCGGCGTTCGTAGTCGGCGTGAACGTAATGGTAACGTAGCCGGTAATATTCAAAAGCGCGGTGTGATTGTCTAATGCCGCAAACCCGTCTGCCGTACCACCGCCGTATATTTCGTCCAAATAGGTATTGTTCAAATCGGTAATGTCCTTTCTGTACTGTTCAGCGGAATCGATTTGCGCGATAAGCGTCGTCGTATCAATGAAATACGAACCTGCCGAACCCGAGTTTGACGTACCCGTAATCTGAATCGATCTGTTCTTATCCTCGTTGATACCCGCAACGTCTTGCGAATAGTAGAACGACGCGTACACGCCACCAACGGTTACCGCCGTTAAAGCCGCCATCCATAAGCCAATTTTTTTCATAATTTACCTCCAAAATACTATATAATTATGTATAGGTATTTTCATTATACACCCCGATTTTGAACTTTGTCAAGCGATTTTTCGATTTATTTTATAAATTATAAAAATCGCTCAAAAACTTCCCGTTTTCGAGCGATTTTCGTCGTGTTTTACGTTACATCATATTAAAAAACGCTTTCGTACCGCTTAAAAGCTGTTCGTCGAGTACCCATTCGCCGTTTTTCTTCACCACGCCGAATTCGCACTCTTTCGCCGTTTCGTACAAATCCGCGCCGTCGTAACCGACGAATTTATCCGCGGTGTCGTCAAGGAGCTTTTTCGCCTCGGGCGTAAAACGGGAAGTCGTGATAAAAATACCCCGACAATGCTGTTTCCCCTCTTTCGCCTGACGGCATACGCACGCGCCGATAAATTGCTGCAACAGCGTTTCTCCCACTACCCACAGTTTCTCGTCCCCTTTATCGGGATTCCAATTTTTCGACTGTATGTAGATCGTTTCGCGAAAGCCGAGCTTATCCGTGAGTTCGATCTCTCCGTCGATACCGCCGTCGTGGTCGCCACCAGTAATTTTCAGGCTTTCCAACCTTCTGCCGTTTCTTCTGGAATATCTTTCGAGTAAATACACCGAATAGTATTCGAAATACTCGCCGCCCAAACGGTGCAACCTATTCAAAAACGCCTCTTGTAACTTCTCGTCCGCGGTCAACGTTTTGCCTTTGCTTGCGTTATTACGCGCAGGTTTTCTCTGCTCCGTCTTTTTCGGCTCTGCCTTTTTGGGTTGTTCGCTCTTTGGCTGTTCCTTTACGACGGGCGGTTTTTTCTCTTCCGCTTTCTTTTCCGTTTTCGCCTCTTCTTTCTTCACGGGTTGTGGCGCAGGCTTTACCCCACCGAATAAAAAGCTCATATCCATCACCGTACCTTTGGGCGAGGTTTCCGCTTTTTCTTCCGTCTTTTCTTCCTTTTTCTCCTCCACTACGACGGGCGCGACGATCTTTTCTTCTACTTCCGCCACTTTTTCCGCCGTTTTGGGTTTTCTACCACGTTTTTTAGGCACGGGCTCGGGCGCAATTTCGGGGGTGATCGGCGCAGTGGGCGCGATCGGCTGTAAGGGCGCGGCAGGCAAAGGCTCTGCCTTTTCTTCCTTTTTCTTCGCCGTGCGCTTTGTTTTCACTGTCTTTTCTTCTTTGACCTCTTCCGTCGCTTTTTTCGTCGTTTTACGCGTTTTTTTAACGGGTTTTTCTTTCGTCGTTTCCGTTTTCAACGCGTACACGCCTCCGTCGAATTGTACTTCGTTGTCCTTTTTCATCACGTCGAGCACAGAGCCGACGCGACCTTTCACGTCGTTGGGATTTTCCGTATCTTCACCGCCGAAACGTTCGGAAAACAGCCGAGCCGCCTCGTCGATCAAATCGTTACTTTTTTGATTGCCTTTCGCGAGGATTTCGCGAATTAAATTTTTTACCGCGTCCCGTTTTTCCGCACGGGTTACCGCAGGTTTATTATTTTCTGTTTTTTCCATTTTTTCTTTCCTTTTATTCTTCATATAATCTTATCAGTTCACCCAACCCCTCGAAACGCTCCTCCGTCTTTTCGGTAAGATAGGCTTTGAGCAGTCGCAGGGCGCGTTTTTTACCGCCTGCGAGCTTATCCGTTTCAAAGGTCAGTCCAGCGCATTTGCGCAAGGTGAAATAGGTCGATACGCTTGCACGCTCCCCCGCGTGGCAACGCTCGAACGTGGTGAACCGTCCGTCCGAGAAATCGAACCAAATTTTGTCGCCGATATCCCCGTCGCATTCCTCTAAAAAACCGAGATCAAGGGGATAACCGCTTTCACGGAGAGCGATAAGGACAAACGCGATCACCGCCTCTGCCGCGTCCTCGCCTGCAAGACAAAGGGATTTCAAACATTCGATAAAGCCGATAAACAGACCGTGAAAACGCTCGTTTTCCACTGCCAAACCTCGACAAATTTCCGCCGCCGCGCAAGCGGCGTAGAATTTTTCCAAATCACCGCGCAGTTCGAAAAAGCTTTCGTGCAAATACGCCGAAGTTACCGTGTATCTGCCACCCTTTTCCGCAAGGACGTATTCGCAAAAGGCAAAGGGCTGGGCGGCAAACGCGAGCTTGGCTTTCGGCTTTTTCACGCCGCGAATACCCGTGGTGATTTTACCCAAAGAAGGCGAAAACAGCGTGAGCAGTTTGTCGTTATCCTTATAATCGAGCGTCTGCAACACCACCGCGTCCGTCTTTATTTCCACCTTTTTTGCTCCTTTATTTTCGCCGCATTAGATCGTAATACAGCATATAATAGCTCACACTGCCCGTTTTTTCGAACATTTTCCACGCCATTTTCGCCGCTTCGTTTTCGGGGTTTTTATCGCGCATACTTTCTTCCCTCCCTACAACGCTTATTGTGCGAAAGGGAGAAAGGTTTTATTCGCGACTTTTATCCTCGTAGCCGTATTCGCGGAGCAAATTCGGACGGTCGCGCCAGTCCTCTTTCACTTTCACGTACGTAGTGAGGAACACTTTCGCGCCGAGGAACTTTTCCATATCCTGACGAGCAAAAGAGGAAACCTCTTTGATCGCTCTGCCCTGCTTGCCGATCAAGATCGCCTTATGGTTTTGCCGTTCGCACACGATATCAAGGTTGATCTCGTACACGCCCCCGTCGTTTTTGAAAAATTCGTTGATCACGATGGCTATACCGTGAGGGATCTCCTTATCGAATTTGAGGAGTATTTTTTCGCGCATAATCTCGGAAATCATAAGGCGTTCGCTCTTATCCGAAACGATATCCTCTTCAAACACCTTTCCGCCCTCGGGCATTTGTTTCACGAGAAACTCTTTGAGCGCTTTCACGTTCTTTCCCTTTCTCGCGGACACGGGGAACACGTCCAGATCAAGTCCCGAATCGGAGAATTTCGCCATATCGAGCGGAATGTTTTCCTTGGGCATAATATCGATTTTCGTATACGCAACCGCCATAGGGATTCCAAGCGCCTTGTATTTTTTCATCAGTTCGAAATCCTCTTCCGCAATACCCTCGTGCCCGTCCACCACGTACAGGATATAATCGACCGACTGTGCGCTTTGCTCCGTCGTTCGCATCATCATATCGGTGAGCGCGTTTCTCGCCTTATAAATCCCAGGGGTATCCACGAACACGATTTGATAATCTTCTTCCGTGAGTACGCCCAAAATCCGATCGCGCGTGGTCTGGGGTTTTGGGGAAACGATAGACACCTTTTCCCCGACCATTACGTTAATGAGCGTACTTTTTCCGGCGTTCGCCCTGCCGATCACCGCTACGTAGCCGCTTTTCATATTCGCCTTACTCTCCTTTTATCTCGTGATACCGAGCTTGCCAAGCACAAGCTCCTCTTTTTCGCGCATTTCCGCTTTTTCCGCGTCCGTTTCGTGATCGTAGCCCAAACAATGCATAATCCCGTGCACGAGCAAATAATGCAATTCGCGCTCGTAGGAATGTCCGAACTCCTCCGCCTGCTCTTGCGCCCGTTTACAGCACACCGCAACCGAGCCGATCACAAGCCGCCCCTCCTCGTCGATATCGAACGGAAAGTCCTTTTGATAAAGGGCTTGTCCCTTGATATTTTCCAGCGTGGGAAAGCTCAATACGTCGGTAATCTTATCCACGCCGCGCAGATCCTTATTCAAGCGCTGAATTTCCGCCTCGTCCACGAACGAAAATTCCACCGCAAGCGGCACGTCCGACTCCACGAACCCGTTCAACGCGTTTTCCAGCGCGTGAACGCACGGAAATTCTTTCTCGTCGCAATCGATAAAAAATCCGCTCATTCGTTCTCCCCTTTCGTGCCGTGCTCCGTTCGGCGGTATTTGATATTCGGGTATTTGATACGGTGATGATACACGCCCGTGAGTGCGTTCACAAGTGCCTGACGGATCTTGGTGAGGTCTGCCATCGTGATATCACATTCGGCGAACTGTTCCAAATCCATTCTCTCCTCGATCACCGCACGAATGGCTTTTTCCGCCTCTTCGGGCGAACGGGCGTTTGCTGCGCGCACCGCCGCCTCCGACGCGTCGCAGATCATAATGATCGCCGCGAGTTTTGTTTGCGGCTTGGGGCCCATATACGAGAAATCTTCGATATTCAGCTCCCCGTCCGTCATTTTCAGCGCCTTTGCGTAGAAATACCGAATGGGCATCGTGCCGTGGTGCTGGATCGCTACGTCCGCGAAAAATTCGGGCAGGCGTTGGTTGCGAATGAGGGTATACCCGTCCTTGGCGTGCGAACGAATGATATCCGCGGAAAGCTCGGGCGTGAGCTCGTCGTGCAGGTTGTAATCCCCTTGGTTTTCCGTGAAGTGCTCGGGATAGTGCAATTTCCCTACGTCGTGGTACATCGCCGCCGCACGGGCGTAATCGACGTTTTCCCCGATCGCTGCCGCGCTCGCCTCCGCAAGTTGCGCCACCATCATAGAGTGGTTATACGTCCCGGGCGCTTCGTTTTTCAGCTTTCTGAGGATACGCGCGTCCGAGCTCGTAAGCTCGCGCAGACGGAATACCGTGAGGCAGTTGAAAATACTTTCAAACACCGGCAATATCGCAAGGAATACCACGGTGGACATCACGCCGCCGAATAGTCCGTATCCCATTTGCGTGAAGATCGTCTGCCAAGCGGACGGCGCGCCGATCGCCGTTTCCGTCGGACCAACGAGTTGCGTGAGTTCGAGCAAAAAGATAATAAGGTCGATCGGCAACACGATAAACAGACCGATTTTGACGGTGTTGAACCGCGTTTTCGCTTTACCGCTCAAAAAGATAGCGAACATACCTGCCGAGAACGCGATCACGAGGGAAGAATAGCACTCTTTCATCGTTACCTCGGGCACGGCGAACGTGTCGATAATGAACACGAACAGCGCGCTGATAATGTTCATAAAGATCGCGTCCCGTCTGCCGATCAGCACGAAGATCAAAAGCGCCACCAGCGCCACGGGACGGGCGTAGATTGCGAGCTTGTAGCCGATTAAACAGGAAAGTATCAAATACAGATCGAGCACCGTGAACACGAGCGCAATACTTCTGCCTCTACTCAATATTTCCCGATTTTCAAAAAAGAAATAAAAATACGTAATGATAAACAACAGGAAAATACAGAACACCGCGTAGAGATAGTTCGCACCGTTTTCGCTTACGAATTCAAACACGTCGGGTAATCTGTCAAACAAGAGCACCGCCGCCGCTATGACTAAAAATATCAAGAAATGCAGGAAAAACAACAGACCGCTCTTTAAGGCGTCCCGTTTCGTCCAGCTCCTGCCAAATTCTTTTGCACTCATCTTTCGTTCCTCTCTTTCCGCGTTTTTTCGCGGTTTTTATCCTCTTTCTCCTCTTTCTCCGCCGCCCTTTCGTAAGCGTGGACAATGCGCATAACGAGCGGATGCCGCACGACGTCTTTGGCGGTCAAACGGCACACGCCCACTCCCTCGACGTCTTCCAAAATCTGCGTCGCGTGCACGAGTCCGCTTTCCTTGCCGTCCAAATCGATTTGCGTGATATCGCCCGTAACCACCACTTTACTGCCCTCGCCCATACGCGTTAAGAACATTTTCATTTGCTCGCGCGTGGTGTTTTGCGCCTCGTCCAAAATAATGAACGCGTTCGACAGCGTTCTGCCACGCATATACGCAAGTGGCGCAACCTCGATCACGCCCCGTTCCATAAGCTTGGCGTACGTTTCCACGCCGAGGAGCTCTTGTAACGCGTCGTATAAAGGGCGCAAATACGGATCGACCTTTTCTTGCAAATCCCCTGGAAGAAAACCGAGCTTTTCGCCTGCCTCCACCGCAGGACGGGTGAGAATAATCTTTTCGACTTGCTTGCTCTTGAACGCCGCCACCGCCATACACACGGCAAGATACGTCTTTCCCGTGCCTGCCGGTCCGACGCCGAACACGACGGTGTTTTTACGAATCAGATCGACGTACGATTTCTGCCCGACCGTTTTGCATTTGATCTGCTTACCGCGCGCAGTAACCGCCACCACGCCCTCGCCAAGACTTACGATCTGTTCTTCCTTTCCCTCTTTGGCAAGCTCCACGAGATAGATGAGTCTGCCCTCGTCGATATCCTCGCCCGCGTCCACGATTTTCAGCATTGCCGTGAGGACTTTCGAGCCTAACTCCACCTCTTCTTGTCCGCCGTCGAGGCGTATTTTCACGCCGTCCACGTAGGCGTTTACGCCCAGCGTACGCGTAAGGAAATTCAGATTTCCGTCGAACGTGCCGAGGACTCTTGAAAGCCTGTCCACCGATTCCGTGTCTACGATCTGCGTTCTTTTCACTCTACCTGCCAAAGTATTCCTCCCCGTTTTTCTTCCTTTCTTGGCGTTAAAAATTCATCGTCTGAATTGCCGTGTATTCGATCTTTACGCTATACCCCTCGTCCGTTTGCGTTACCGTTTTGCTCGTGATCACGTCCCTTTCTAAAAGCCCGATTTCCAAATACGCCGTCGCGAACGCCTCTTCCTCGCTCTGCGTTTGAATCGTCGCCTCGTACACGCACGCAATGCTCGCGCGCGCGATCACTTCCACGCGTTTGCCCTCGCCACTACCCGTTAAGAAATATCCGCCCACGAGCGGTTCGCCTGCCTGCACGCTATCCCCTTTGCCTTTGAGGGGCGTACCGCGAAGCGCCGTAACGGAAAGCACCGTGCCTGTGCGCGTCGAGCGCATATCCCCCGTCGCGAGCGTCCTTTCACTAAACGGCGAAAGACGTACTTCCACCACCGCCACGAGCCCCGATTTTTTCACCGAGCAAAACTCCACGCCCTTTTGGGATAGTATTTTTGCGCAAACGAGGTCTTCGTTACCTGTGCGATATATCGAAAAGGGTTTTATGCCGTTTTCTTCTAGCGCCGCGATCGCCTCGCGCGCGTAGACGTCCGTACCCACGAAATCTACGCCGAAAATGAAATTATCCGCATACAGCGTTAATGCGCAAAAGAGTAACGCTCCGATAAGAACGCCCGTTCGATTTTTGATCTTCTCGAACGCTTTTCCCATTCCCACCGCACCCATTTTTCGGGCGGTATACGGAGTATACCCGTTATTATTATAGCACACGTTTGGAAAAATTGCAAAAACTTTTTCACTATCTTTTTTCTTTACCTGAAAAAGTATTTGATTTTTTTGTATTTTTTTTACGTTATACACCCCGATTTCGGCGCGTTTGAGCCGAAGTAGCGCGCGTTCGGGCATAATTCCCTCGATAAGCACCCGTTCTTGAAAGCGTTCGTAGAAAAAGTTTTTCACCGCCGATCCCAACGCACCCATTTACTTTCCCTCGCTCACAAACAGTTTCGTGATCTTACCCAAAAGGCGCAGATCCCCCTCGTAGTACTTGGCGATAGAAAGGTTTTCCCCCTCGATTTCCAACAAGTCGGATCGTAG
>JAZNEZ010000209.1:0-5061 GCA_045588875.1 Candidatus Scatosoma sp.
TTGCGTAGTAGAGCGCCGCGTTCGCGTCGCTACCGCGCAGAGATTTGCAAAACGCCGAAAGGAAATCGTAATAGGAATCCTCGTTATAGGAAAGCGCGCTTTTTTGAATAGACTGCTCTGCGTCGGCAAGGGTAATATGCACTTGCCCCTCGCCGTTCGGCTCGCTCGTAAGCGCGGCGAGCTCTAACGCGTTATACGCCGAGCGCAGATCGCCGCCTGCCACGCGCGCGATATGTTCGAGCGCGTCCTCGTCCGCCAAAACGTTTTTTTTACCCAAGCCCTTATGACGGCTTTTGAGCGCACCTTTGAGCGCGCCGATAATATCCTCTTTGGTAAGGTGCTTGAACTCGAACACACGACAGCGCGATACGATTGCCGGCGTCATTGCCGCATACGGGTTTTCCGTCGTCGAGCCGATAAAAATAATCGTGCCCTGTTCGATGGCAGGGAGCAGAGAATCGCTCTGGGTTTTATTGAAACGGTGGCACTCGTCTAATAACAAATAGGTACGTTTGTTGTAAAGTTTCAAATTCTCCCTTGCCGTTTCCACCGCCTTTTTTACGTCCGCAACCCCTGCGTTGACGGCGTTGAGCTTGATAAACTCGCCGTTCGTGCGAAGTGCGATAATATTCGCGAGGGTAGTCTTTCCGCACCCTGGGGGTCCCCAAAATATACAGCTCCCCAAACGGTCGGTTGCGATCGCACGGCGAAGTAGCGAGCCCTCGGCAACGATATGCCGTTGCCCGATAAACTCGTCGAGAGAGTTTGCGCGCATACGCTCGGCAAGTGGTTTTGCCGTTTCTTCGTGGTTGTTAAAATCGAATAGATCCATACCTGCCCCTGTCGTTTGATAATTTTATTTCTTTCCACCAAGCGCTTTTTTTATCTTTTTCGTATACGCCTGCCCGATCTCGTAGCCCTTTTCATAGGCAAATTGCACCTGCTTTAAGGAATACTGACTCATATCCCCAAGCTCGGGCTCAATCCAAAAATCGATAATATCGGCGTGTTCTTCTTTTAAGCGCGCCGTGCGGTAATTGTCCATAAGATCGATGGTTTCAAGGAGTACGCCGACGGTGTTGGGCATTTTCTCTTTCGTCGAACGGTGTCCCAAAACGTCCACGCAAACGATGATATCCGCGCCCATATCTTTGAGCGAAAGATAGGGCACGCGCTCCAAAATACCACCGTCAATGAGTCGCATTCCGTCCTTTTCGGTAGGACGGAACACCGCAGGAATACTCGACGACGCCACCACCCCGTCAAGCACTTTCCCCTCGGAAAATTCCACGACTTTTTGCGTGATCATATCGACCGCTACGCAACGGAAAGGGATTTTCAGCTCGGAAAAATCGGGGTCGCCTAAATATTTTTCAAGTAGATTGCGGATTTTTTTCGTATTGAAAATTCCGCCGCGCAAACCCGTAGGCGCAAGTAAATCCAAAAGCCGTAAGCCACGCACCGCTCTATACATTTTTTCCGTCGTAAGTCCCGAGGCGTAAGCCGAGCCGATTACCGAGCCCATCGAACAGCCCGTGATGTAATCGGGATAAATCTCCGCCTCTTCCATTGCTTTCAAAAAGCCGATATGCGCCACGCCGCGGCTACCGCCCGAGCCCAACGCAAATCCGAGTGTTTTCTTTTTCATCGTTCTCCTTTAATTCTGATTATACGCCCCTAGCAATTTACATTCAAGGGTATTTTCTTGCATAGTGCTCAACAGCTCGCGCACCTGCGCCGAGCCGATATCGCAATCCGCCTCGATAAAGAACCGATAATCCCCGTGCCGATTTTTCACGGGACGACTCTCTATCTTCGTCATATTGATCCCGTATTTTGCGATCACGCGCAACAGTTCCAACAAACTCCCAGGGCGGTGCGGACAAACGGCAGACACGAACACACGCTCGCTATGCTCGGGAATGGATTTTTTCCCTTTTTTCACGAGTAAAAAATGCGTAAAATTATTTTTCTCGTCCGCAATACATTCCTCGCTCATCACGAAACCGCTGCGCAGATTTTCCGTATGCGCGCCCACGATCGCTGCGCTCTTGCCCGAATCGTCCTCAAACGCACGCGAAAGCCCAAAGCCCGTGGATTCGGCGTCGCGCAAAGAGGCGAACGGCATTTCCTTGCTCAAAAACGCCGCGCATTGATCGAGCGCCTGACGGTGGGAATATACCCGTCCGATCTCCGAAAATTTCACACCCTCTTTATATACCAGCCTGTGATCGATACGAATAATCGCCTCTTTCACCGCGTACAGCTCGTTGGAGCTTTGCAACAGGTCGAGGTTTTGCAACACACCGCCTTGTAAACTGTTTTCAATAGGCACGGCAGCGGCGTCTACTCTGCCGCTTTCCACCGCCGCAAAGACTTCGGGAAAATTGCGGAACGGAATACACTCGTCCCAATCCCCCA
The DNA here is from genome assembly GCA_045588875.1 of Candidatus Scatosoma sp. Lineage (GTDB taxonomy): Bacteria > Bacillota > Clostridia > Christensenellales > Borkfalkiaceae > Scatosoma. The sequence continues at coordinate 2,422 of JAZNEZ010000209.1, forward strand.
CGGTTTTTGCGCCCGTGGATTCCGTTTTCAAAAAGGATTTCGCCGCCAAATGCGAGTAACTGCCCTCCGGCCCTAAAAATGCTATTTTCATATGTTTGCCTCTTTACGTATACTATATTTATCTCTCTTAAAAATGCGGAGAAGGGTTGCAGATTTGCTTCGAGATCGGAAGTTTCTTCGACGCGACTTTACAAATAGTAAACAAGCGAGAAGAAAACCGACGAGGAGCAAAGATGCGCCCTTATACGCATTTTTACACTTCTTCTGCTAAGTTCAATAAAAGTTTCTCGGTATCTTCCCAGCCAAGACAAGGATCGGTGATCGATTTCCCAAACACCTCGTCGTGCTTTTGATTGCCCTCTACGAGAAAGCTTTCGATCATAAATCCCTTGACGATATTCTTGAAATCCTTATCGAATTTACGGTTCTGCATCACCTCTTCCGCTATTCTGATCTGCTGACGGTGCTGTTTCGCCGAGTTAGAATGATTACAATCGATCACGATCGCGGGATTTTGCAGACCGCCGCCGTTTAACAGCTCTGCAAGCTGCATCACCGTTTCGTAGTGGAAGTTAGGCACGTCCCGTCCTGCACCGTCCACGCCGCCGCGCAAAATCGCGTGCGCGTACGGATTACCGTCCGAGCTTACCTGATAATTACGGTATTTGAAAATTTGCGGACTTTGCGCCGCGTAAATGGAATTGACGAGCGCAAGCACGTTACCGCTCATCGGATTTTTCAAGCCCACGGGCGCGTCGATACCGCTCGCCACTTGGCGGTGCAACTGATCTTCCACGCTCCGCGCCCCCACCGCGTGGTAAGACAAAAGATCTTCCACGTACGCGGTGTTTTCGGGATAGAGCATTTCGTCCGCGGCGGTCAAACCCGACTCGTTCATCGCGGCAAGATGCAAGGAACGGATACTTCGAATACCGCGCGCAATATCCGCCGCCCCCTCGGGATCGGGTTGCAGGAACATACCTTTATATCCCACGCCTTTCGTACGCGGCTTATTCGTGTAAATTCTCGGCACGATCACGAGTTTATCCTTAACCTTTTCATTCAACTTACCAAGCCGTGAAATATATTCGAGCGTGGGTGCAGGCTCGTGCGCCGAACAAGGTCCGACCACCACGAGCATCTTGTCGCTTTTTCCTGCGATCACCGCGCGGATCTCCTCGTCGCGCGATTTTTTCATTTCCTTTAACGCAGGCGTCATCGGCGACTCCGCGATAAATTCTTCCGGTTCGGGAATAAAACACTGTTTTTCTAACATAATCAACTCTCCTTTCCTTTGATTGCGTTAATATATTCTTTAACCTCTTCGGTTACGTACTCGTCGATCGGCGTACCGAAACGCAAGCTGTTCCGAACGATAGACGAGCTGACGTGGAGTAGCTCCTGCGGACAGGGAAAATATACTGCGGTGATATTCGGATTTAACTTCCTGCTCGCGTAAAAATCGGCGTTTTCGTAATCGAAATCGGTGGCGTTGCGCAGTCCGCGCACGTAAATATCCGTCCCTTCGCGTTCCATTAGCTCCGCGACAGTGCCCGAAAATTCCACCACGCGCACGCGCTCGCTTTGCACGGTTTTTAAGAGCATTTCCCTGCGCTCGTTCACCGTGAAATACGGCTGTTTGTTGGGATTGACGAGAATAGCAACCACCACCTCGTCGAACATTTTCAATCCCCCCTCGATCACCGCCTTATGCCCCAGCGTAGGCGGATCGAACGAGCCTGCAAACACGCATTTTCTCTTGTTCATAATCGCCTCCTAAAAAACGTCAAATACGCCTTTCCGTACTTTCTCTCGTCGAATATTTCCAAGCCCTCGACCTCGCCGTGAAACGCACGGTCGCGCTCGTAGATAGCGATCCCGTTTTCCGTTAAAATCCCCTTTTGCGCGATTTTGTCAAGTGCCCTTTCGCCGTAATCTTGGGCGTACGGCGGATCGATAAAAATCAGATCGAACTTTCCGCACGCGCCCTCTAAAAACACCGAGTAATCAAAGTTAAACACTTTTGCTCTTTCGCCGTTGACGGGAATTTTCAGACTCGTCAAATTTTTCTTGACGATCGCCACGCTGTCTTTGGAAAAATCGTTAAACACCGCTTCGGACGCACCGCGCGAAAGACTTTCTATCCCCAGCGCGCCGCTACCGGCAAACAAATCGAGTACTCTTGCGCCGCGCACACTAACGCCGAGGATATTAAACAGCGCCTCTCTCGCCCGATCGGACGTGGGACGTACGTTCTCCCCTGCAAACTCCGCAAGCACTCTGCTTCTGTATTCGCCGCCTATGATCCGCATTCTTCCTTTACTTCCTTATTTACGCTTTTTGGGTTTCGTCCCGGGGAGACCGCCGTAATTGATCTTTTTGACTTTATTCGCCTCCGCCGCGGCGGCTCTGTCGGCGAGTTCTTGCGCTTTAATCGCCTTATTTCTGCGCCCGTACGCGCCGATAATATAGAACGCGCCCGTAACGATAATGGGGAGAATTGCAAACAGGCAGGAGAAGAAATAGCTCACCGCCATACCGCTCGCATTCATATAATAGATAGGCAAAAGCGACCAGCCCGAGAAGAGGAAACCAACGATCACGAGGATTGCCATACCCGTACTTTGCAAGTCGGATCGT
>JAZNEZ010000210.1:0-1532 GCA_045588875.1 Candidatus Scatosoma sp.
AGAACGATCACCGATAAACTCGATAGCGTGGGCAATACCACGGCGGCGATCGGTAAAGGCTTTGCGATCGGTTCGGCGGCGCTTGCAACCGTATCGATGATGAGCAGTTACTTGTATTCGTTTATGGAAAACCTGCTCTTGAATATCGTTGACGGTTACGTGCTCGTCGGCGCGGTAGTAGGCGCGGCACTTCCGTATCTGTTCAGCGGTATGCTTATCAACTCGGTAGCGAAAGCGGCGAGAAGTATGGTTACGGAAGTAAGACGTCAATTCAAAGAGATCCCTGGGATTTTGGAGGGTACGGCTCGTCCCGATTACAAAACTTGTATCACGATTTCCTCGCAGGGCGCGCTTAAAGAAATGATCGCACCGGCGATCGTAGCGGTGGTATCCCCCGTACTTTGCGGTTTCCTGTTCGGCGCGTATTTCGTAGGCGGCGTTTTGATCGGCGCAACGCTTTCGGCAATTATGCTCGCGATCTTCACGGGTAACGCAGGCGGTGCTTGGGATAACGCGAAGAAATACATTGAGGCAGGCGGTGTAGAGGGCGAAAGCAAAGGTACGGCAACGCACGACGCGGCTATCGTAGGCGACACGGTCGGCGATCCTTTGAAGGATACGGTTGGACCTTCGCTCGATATCTTGATTAAAATTATGAGCACGGTTTCGCTCGTATGCGTGGCGGTGTTCGCCAACTTCAACTTGATGGGCTTGTTCTAAAAACAAACAATCTAAAAAAGGTTGTCCTATACGGGACAACCTTTTTCATTTACTTTTGATTTACTTTTTAATAATACTTTCATATCCACCGTCGCCGTAGCGCACGCATTTGGATACGCGCGCAAGGGTAGCGGAGGAGATATCCGTTTGCGTTGTAATCTCTTGATACGTCTTACCGTCGAGTAGCATTTTCGCGGCTTGTAGGCGTTGTGCCATAGACTGTAATTCCTTGATCGTGCAAAGGTCGCCCAAGAATTTAGCGCACTCCTCTTGTGTTTCTATCTTTATCAGTTGCGAATAAAGGTCTTTGAGCATTTCGCCGTCTTTTTTCACCGTCATTTCTTCACCTCTTATATCTGTTCGTCGGCTTTTGCCAAAAACGCTTTCGTCTTTTCGCTGTGGGGGTGGTCGAATATCTGTTCGGGCGTACCCATTTCCTCGATCACACCGTCCGCCATAAAGATAATTTTATCCGAAACGTTGCGCGCAAACCCCATTTCGTGCGTTACGATAATAATCGTTCTGTCCTCGTCGATCAGTCCTTTAATGACTTTAAGTACCTCGCCCGTCAGTTCGGGATCGAGTGCGGAGGTAGGCTCGTCGAAACAGAGGATATCGGGGGACATAGCAAGCGCACGCGCAATCGCCACGCGTTGTTGTTGACCGCCCGAAAGCTCGCAGGGGTAATTCGACATTTTATCGCAAAGCCCCACGCGCGCGAGGAGCGCTTTGGCAATTTCTTCGTTTTTCGCTTTCGCCTCTTTGAGCGCGTTTTTGCGCACAAGAGGGGAGAACTTTTGCTTTTTTAACGC
>JAZNEZ010000211.1:0-4323 GCA_045588875.1 Candidatus Scatosoma sp.
GACGAGGCGTTGAACGCCTCGTCGGTTTTTTCTTTATTGCAGGTTCTCCACAAACCGTTTGATCCGCTTTAAGCCCTCTTCCAAATCCTCGTCACCAAGGGCGTAGGAAAGTCGCACGCAATCGTCCGCACCGAACGAAACCCCGGGGACGGTCGCCACCTTTTCCGCGTCTAACAGGATATCGGCAAACTCGATAGAATTCGTAATTTTCTTGCCGTTATACGATTTCCCGTACAAACCGTCCACGACCAACATCACGTAGAACGCGCCGTCCGGCTCAACCGACTGTACGCCCTCTATATCCGCGATCAATTTCAAAAGCTTGGCACGGCGATTATCGAACACCTTTACCATTTCCCCGATTTCCTCTTCGGAAGAGTGGAGCGCCTCGATTGTGGCGTATTGAGAGATAGAGCAAGCGTTGCTCGTCGCGTGGCTTTGGAAAGAATCGATCGCCTTGGCAACGTCTTTCGGCGCGGCAAGATATCCCACGCGCCAACCCGTCATTGCGTACGTTTTGGAAACGCCGTTGACGGTGATCGTCAGATCTTTCATTTTCTCGCTACATTTCGCAATAGAGAAGGGTTTTACGCCGTTATAGCAAAGCTTTTCATATATCTCGTCCGCGTGCACGAAAATTTCCGCCTCCTCGCACACCTTTGCAATCGCGCGCGTTTCCTCTTCGTTATACACCGCGCCCGTGGGGTTGGACGGGGAGTTGAAAATGAGCATTTTCGTTTTCGGCGTGATCACCGCTTTGAGCTCGTCTGCGGAGAACTTGAACTTGTTCTCCTTTTTGCAGGGCAGATACACGGGCGTTGCACCGCATACTTTTACCACCTCGGGATAGGTGAGCCAGTAGGGCTGGGGAATAATTACTTCGTCGCCCTCCTCCAACACGGCGTAGCACGCGTTGAAAATAGAGTGTTTCGCGCCGTTGGATACGATAATTTGCGAGGGCTCGTAGGAAAGTCCGTTGTCCTTTTCGAATTTCTCGCAAATGGCTTTACGCAAGGGCAAAAGCCCCGACGAGGGGGTGTATTTGGTGTAGCCGTTATCCAGCGCCGCTTTCGCCGCGTTAATAATATGCTCGGGGGTGTTGAAATCGGGCTCGCCGACGCCAAAGGAAACTACGCTTTCCCCTGCCGCTTTCATCGCTTTCGCCTTTGCGGAAATCGCAAGCGTGAGCGAGGGCGCAAGACTCGACATTCTTTTCGCAATTCTGTTCTTCATCTGTTACCTTTCTCCGTTAAAATTTTCATTCGCCTATTATTGTACATTTTTTTTCTAAATATTGCAACCACAAACACCTCGTTTTTACAAAAAACTTGAAAAATAATCGAAAATTTTTGAAAAACCCTGCTTTATAATTCGTTTTGTCGATTGATTAAACGAAAAAAATAAATCGCTCCGCCATAAAAAACGGAGCGATCATTTTTTATTTCTCGAAAGGTTTTTGACCGTACAAACTTTCCACGTTATCGGAATACCGTTTCATACGTTCACATTGTTTGAGCTCGATTTCCTTATCCAGCTTTTCGATTTCCTTTTTCTGATCGCGCGAAAGCTTGGTCGGCACTTCCACTAACACGCGCAAAATCAAATTGCCCGAACCGCTACGCGCCGAGCGTATGCCCTTACCGCGAATAGTGAACACCTGTCCGCTTTGCGTGCCCTCGGGGATCGTGAAATCGAACGTATCGTCGATCGTAGGCACTTTCACCGTGCCACCGAGTGCCGCCGTCTTAAAGGAAATGGGCAGATCGACGTGCAGATCAAACCGCTCGCGCTTGAAAATCTTATGCGGTTCTACTCTGAACACCACGATCAGATCCCCTGGGATACCGCCCATCGGCGCGGCTTGCCCGTAACCCTTTTTCTTCATATAGCTGTTCGTATCCACGCCGGCAGGGATATCGAGAGTAACCGTCGTTTCCTTGCGCACAAAACCCTTGCCTTTACAATCGGAACATTTCTCTTTAATCGATTTACCGCTACCGCCGCAATCGGGACAAACGCTTTGCCGAATGGTACGCCCGAACATAGTGTTTTGCACCTGCTGAATCACGCCGCTACCCTTACACTTACCGCACGTTTCATATTCCGTACCATTCTTTGCGCCCGTACCGCGACAGGACGCGCAGGGCTCGTTACGCATATACGAGATCGTCTTTTTACAGCCCTTTGCCGCGTCCATAAAGGAAAGCGTCATTTCGCGCTGAATATCCTCGCCGACTTCCGAGCGTGCCGAACGCGCGCCGCCGCCAAAGCCACCGAATCCGCCACCGAAAATATTGCTGAAAATGTCGGAGATATCCTCAAAACCGCCTGCGCCGCCAAAGCCGCCGAAACCGCCCATTCCAGGGTGTTCGAGCTCGTAGTCGTACGCCGCGCGCTTTTGGGAATCGGACAGCGTTTCGTTCGCCTCGTTGATTTCCTTGAACTTTTCCGCCGCCTCCGCGTTGCCTTGATTTCTATCGGGGTGGTATTTCATTGCGAGCTTGCGATACGCCGCTTTGATCTGCTCGGGCGTAGCCTTTTTATCCACGCCGAGGATATCGTAATAATTCTTCTTTTCTGCCATCGTTTATTACCTTACGGAAATTCGGGCTTGACTTCCGTCAAACCCGATCATTCTCCTTACGTCCTACTTTTTATTGATGAAATTCCGTGTCGCCACCGTCGCTTGCGCCTGCGTTAGGATCAGCGCCTGCCGCGCCGCCGTTCGCTTGATACAGCTTTGCGAACACGGGCTGTACGTCCTGCATAAGCTTGTCGTAAGCCGCTTTAATACGCTCGTCGTCCTCGCTTTCCAGCTCTTTTTTCGCCGCGTCGATCGCCGCTTGCAAGGTAGACTTGTCGTTTTCGTCGAGCTTATCGCCTGCCTCTTTCATCGTCTGTTCCACCGAGAAGATCATACCGTCGAGCTTGTTCTTGTTTTCCACTTTCTCTTTACGCTTTTTATCTTCTTCCGCGAACTGCTCCGCCTCTTTCACCGCCTTGTCGATTTCTTCTTCGGAAAGGTTAGTGGACGAGGTGATCGTGATATCGGTAGATTTGCCCGTACCCTTATCCTGTGCCGTTACGTGCACGATACCGTTCGCGTCGATATCGAACGTAACTTCGATCTGCGGTATACCGCGAGGGGCGGGCGCAATACCCGTGAGCATAAAGTTGCCGAGGGTTTTGTTGTCCTTGCAGAACTCGCGTTCGCCTTGGAGCACGTGGATATCCACGCTCGTCTGATTATCCGCCGCCGTCGAGAAGATTTGGCTCTTTTTCACGGGGATCGTGGTGTTTCTATCGATAATTCTCGTGAACACGCCGCCCAGCGTTTCGATACCCAAGGACAGAGGGGTTACGTCGAGGAGCAATACGTCCTTCACTTCGCCCGTCAAAACGCCGCCCTGTACCGCCGCGCCGATCGCCACACATTCGTCGGGGTTGATACCCTTGAACGGTTCTTTGCCCGTGACTTCCTTAACCTTTGCAACGACCGCAGGCATACGCGTCGAACCGCCGACGAGAATAACCTTGTCGATATCGTTATACGAAAGCCCTGCGTCTTTCATAGCCGCTTTCATAGGCGCAACCGTTCTGTCGAGCAGATCCGCCGTCATCGTTTCGAATTTCTGTTTGGTGAGGGTGATATCGAGGTGTTGAGGACCTTCCGCGCTCATAGAAATGAACGGAAGATTTACGTTCGTCGAGCTCATACCCGAAAGTTCGATCTTCGCTTTTTCCGCAGCCTCTTTCAAGCGTTGCATAGCCATTTTGTCCTTGGAAAGATCGAGCCCTTTGTCTTTCTTGAACTCGTCTACGAGATACTGAATAATCTTGTTATCCCAGTCGTCGCCACCGAGCTTGGTGTCGCCGTTGGTGGCAAGCACTTCGAACACGCCGTCGGAAATTTCGAGAATGGAAACGTCGAACGTACCGCCGCCGAGGTCGTAGATCATAACCTTGCCGCCCTTGTCTTTATCCAAACCGTAAGCAAGCGCCGCCGCCGTAGGCTCGTTGATAATACGCAGCACGTTCAAGCCCGCGATCTTGCCTGCGTCCTTGGTCGCTTGACGCTGACTATCCGAGAAGTACGCAGGGCACGTGATAACCGCCTCGGTTACCGTCTGCCCAAGGTACGCCTCTGCGTCCGCTTTGAGTTTAGCGAGGGTCATTGCGGAAATTTCTTGGGGCGAATAGTCCTTGTCGTCGATTTTCACTTTATAATCCGAGCCCATATGCCGTTTGATAGAAATAACGGTCTTGTCGGGGTTCGCAACCAAGTCGGAGGCCAAGCGGTCTTAGGAAGACAATCCTTTTGTA
>JAZNEZ010000212.1:0-5971 GCA_045588875.1 Candidatus Scatosoma sp.
AACCCCCGAAGCGGTTTCGGTGAGTTCCGGATCTCTCGTTAAGTTTCCGATTAAAAATACTTTGTTCATAAATTTTCCCTTCCTATCAATTGAGCTTGGTAATCAAACGTCTAACGACGTCTGCGTCGATGCCCGCAACACGTTTAAGCTCTTCTACAACTTTACCGTCTGCCTCGAACGTCATAAGCACGTAGTACGCTTCGTTCTTGAAGTTGATAGGGTAAGCGGTCTTTTTCGTGCCCCACTTGTCCGTGGATACGATAGCGCCGCCCATCGCTTTTACGACGTCTTCATACTTCGCGATTTTCGCGTCCTTTGCCTCGTCCGTCAGATCGTTGTTGATCAGATAAAGCATTTCGTATTTCGCCATACTTTTTCACCTCCTGGTCTTATTCGGCATATCTTTCGATATGCAAGGTTAAATCGGCTCTTTTTAAGCCGTATGGAAACATTATAGACTATTTTACGCAATTAGTCAATCAATTTTAAGCGTATTTCCAAGAATTTCTTGTTTTTTTACTGATCTATGAGCGCCAACACCGCACTCATATACAGCATCATTTCTTCCACCGTCAAATCGCCGATCGTCGTGCCGTATTCGCTGATCGGTTTATTCTTGATCTTGATATCCGTTCCCATCACGCTCGTTATGATCGTGCGGTTGACCGTTTCGTCGTCGAGGTCTTTAACGATTCCGTCGAGTTTCAGCTCGCGAATGGACGCGTCGTGGACGTTGTTGGAAAGATAGTCCATCATCGAATCCATTTCCGTGATCGTGTGGTGGTGATTGATTGTGAACGTACCGTCCGCCTTTCTGTCCATAAGCAGGTATTTCCAAGTACCCGTAAGCGCAGCGTCCTTATTCGTCGTTTCCGCACCTTTAATATCAATCAGTTTCGCATCCGCTACCACTTTGCCGTTGCTATCGATCGCTTGACCGTTCTCGTTCAAACGGTAAGTGCCTTTCGTCGTTCTATAATAGAACTGATCTCCGAACGCGTCGTCGATAGTAAGATTATTGATCGCGTCGGGCAGGTCGTCGATCGTTTCGTTTGCAAGGTGTTTGAGGAGCTTATGTTCGCCAACGTCCATCACGTCGCTCAGCGTTAATCTGCCCGTGAGGTTGGAAAGAATCGTCGCGTTTTGCATATCCCCGAGCGTGGTAGGGGTGTAATATACGTCCACGCCGTTATCCTGCACGTAATATAACGTCGCTTGCTCCGTCGTCGTGGAATCGCCCGAGGTGATCTTTACGCCGACCGTGCCGAGCGAGGAATTAGCTACGAGCCCGTACGTTTTATCTCCCACCGTGTATTCGGTCGTACCGTTTGCCACCGCGTCCGTGATCGGTTCGCCGTATTCGTTGAATACCTTGCCGTTATACAACGCCACCCGTTTTTTAAGAGGGGTGATCTCTTTCGTCGTCGGATCGATCGAGTAATGCACGTCTTTCTTGCCGTAGAGCAGGTACATTACCACCGCGTCGTCCGCGTTTACAGGGATTACGTCGGTGAGCTTGATACCGTTGATAATACCGCTGCTGTCCTTGCGCAGATCTCCGATCGTGCGTGGCGTTTCCCCGTCGTACGCGATCGAATAGAGTACCTTATGCGAGGCGCTCGTGATATCCAGCGCGTCCTTTAAGGTGATTTGATTGATAACTTCCGCCGAATCGTCTTGCAGATCGCCGACGCGCGTTTTCGCAAACCGAACGATTTGCGGCGTTTGATCGGTCGTGAACGCGTAATACTTTCCTTCCGCGCCCTGCTTTTTCACGAGCTGTTTCGTGCCGTTGGAAAGGGTGATAAGATGGGTGTTCGCTTGACCTTCTACTTCGATGGGATTGCCTTTTAACGACAAAAGCTCGCCGTTATCGTCGTAGAACTGACCGCCCTCGTAGGTGTAGAAGAGCTGGTTCATTTTCACTTTGCCGTTTGAAACGGTGTAGCGGTGCGCCGCACCGTAAGCGAGCGTGCACATCGTTCCGTCCGAGAGGTCGACGTTCATAATCACGTCGAGAGGGAGCTTGTTGAGGTGCGCGTCCATATCGTCGCCGAGCAGTCCGCCTAAGGTAAGCGGCGTATTGCCGCCGAGCATTACGTATTCGCCGTTTACGATTTTATAATCGACGTCCTCCAAGCCGTAGCAAAGGGCGGTGAGCATATCGTTGCCCTCGTAGCCGAACATAGAAATCACGTCGCCGAGGGGCATATCGTTGACTTTGAGCATAATATAGTCGGTGAGGTAGCGTTCGTCGAGCTCCGCCGTTTCCTCTGTTTTGACTATGTACTTATTCATCAGCGCGTTGCCGTCCACTTCGATACCGTACGCCGAAAGGATATCCGCAAGCCCCATTGTTTCGTCCGTGCCCTTAACGAGCGTTTCCACGTACGGGGAAATGGCTTTGAGGTCATTGAGCGTACCCGAGCCGTCGCCGAGCTTGGTCGCTACCGCGCCGATACCCTGCACGAGATTGAGCACGGTATTTTGGGAATATTCTTCCGCGAGGTAATCGGAAAGGGGGATTTCAATGCCAGCCAAACCGCCGATCATGTCCGTCGCGTCCTTTATTTTTACTTGCGTTACGATAAAGTAACCTGCGCCGATCACGCCGCCGACGCTTGCAACGATACCCAAAATAAAGCCGAGGAGTAGGGCGACGATCTTGCCCAAAAGACCGCCCTTCTTTTTAACGACCACGCGCGGACGCTTGCCCACGTCGATATCTTCATATTCATAATCCAAATCGTTTCTTGCCATAATTCATATTTCTCCTTGTATAATATTATAGCGTATATTTAGCGAAAATGCAAGTATTTGCGTAAAAAAAGAACGGCGTTTGCGAGAAACGCCGTCGGGTTTTTATGGTAAATCAAAGAAAAATAGGGATCTTTGCCAAAAATATCACGTCTTTTCTGTCCGCCGCGGTATCTTCGGCAAGTACGAATGCCTTTTTATATACGATACCGCCTGCCTTTTCTACGAGCGCCTCCAAGCCCTTTAAGGACGCGCCCGTGGATACTACGTCGTCCACGATACCTACCTTTTTGCCTTTGAGAAGATCGGCGTCGTGCTTGGATAAATAAAACGTTTGCGCCTTGCCCGTCGTGATCGAAGATTCGATCGTGAGTTCAATGCCGTCCTGCATATACAGTTTTTTACTCTTACGCGCCACCGCATAGTATCTTTGTCCTATCTCGCGCGCTACGCAATGGGTGAGCTGTAAGCCTTTGGATTCGGCGGTCAAAAGTACATCGCAATCGGCAACGAGAGGGGCTAATTTTTTCGCACAATGCTCGGTGAGCGCGCTGTCGCCGTGCAGATTGAAAAAGGCGATCGAGATGCCGCTGGGTAAAGGTAAAATAGGCAGTTGCGCCTCAAAGCCTTGTAAATCTACGGTATGGTATTTCATAATCATTGCTCCTTTGTGGAATGGTACTTACATTATATCATATTTTTTTAAGAATGTAAACGGATTGAAAAGCGGTTTGCTTATTTTCTTGCATATTTCCGCGCCATAAGAACATATATTGTTATATGTTACGGTCGGTATGGCAGAAATATTATAAAGTGAAAGAGGGGCAAACCTTGCGCTCTATCGCCGAGGCGTTTTGCGTTTCCGAGTTCTTGCTCGTGAAAATCAACGGCTTGCAAGCGCAGCCGTTCGTCGGGCAGGTCTTGGAAATTCCCACGCCACGCGGTAACGCGTACACGGTGAAAAAGGGGGACACGAAAACGCTACTTTGCGGTAGCGACGAGCAGTTTACTTATAAAAACGGCACGGATATTTTATACCTTGGTATGCGCGTGATTTTGTAGAACACTTTCGGCGTATACGAACATATGATATAGTAAGTAATTGATTACGCAAAACAGGAGGTATACTATGTCCTTTTACTCTAATTTTCAATCGGATAAATGCCCTTGCTCCATCACGGGCAATCCGGTGAACGGCTTGACGGAGAAAGTGTGTATTCAAGCGGAAAAGATTTTCGACGCGGCGATCAAACAGACGCAGATCGATAACTATTCTCTTACCCTCACCGATCTTTCCCCCGAATGTCCTACATATCCTTTGACCTTTATCAGCGCACGTTCGACGACGGCGGAGGCAAAGGTTACGAATTTAAGCGTCGATCGGCAGGCGGATAAACATTGTGCGCGCGTGCAAGCGACCGTTACCGTACCTTTGGAAGTACTCTACACCGACGCGAACGGCGTGGAGGGTTGCGCCAAGGCGTGCGTTTCCTTAAATCAAGACGTTCTTTTGTTCGTGCCCGCGCCGTCGATTATGCCCTTTACCGTGCAAGCGGTGGTGAGTGCGGTTGCACCCGAGGGCGTTTACAACTGCGATACGCAGGGCTTTACGGTGTCTATTTGCGCGACGGTGATCTTGAAGATCGCTATGCAGGTGGAGCTCCTCGTGCCCACTTACGGCTATTGCGCGATACCGCCTGCGCAGGAATACTCGCAAGAGGTTTGCTCGGGATTCTTCGAATTGCCTCTTTATCCCCAAGGGAGAAACGGGTGTCCGACGGGTGGTTGTAATAAGTAAATAAAAATTTTGCGCCCCGTTCAACGGGGCGCTTGCTTTTTATTAAAAAAGCTGTTATAATAAGTATATGAACGTTTACGCCATCAGCGATTTGCACCTTTCCGCAACCGCCGACAAGCCTATGGAGGTTTTCGGTGGCAACTGGGAAGGGCATTTTGAAAAAATCAAAGCCGACTGGCTCGCGAAAGTCAAGGACGAGGATATCGTGCTTATATGCGGCGATATCAGTTGGGCAATGAAACTGCCCGACGCGCTCGTGGACTTACGCGCCCTCGCACCGCTTACGGGCAAAAAGGTGTTTATCCGCGGTAATCACGATTATTGGTGGAACGGTATCACGCGCCTGCGCGAATCCGCGCCCGACGACAGCTTTATTTTCCTGCAAACGGACGCGGTAAAAATAGGCTCGTTCGTGTTCGTCGGCTCGCGCGGTTGGACGTGCCCGAACAGTCCCTATTTTACCGAGCAAGATAAAAAATTGTATCTTCGCGAGGCGGAGCGGTTTCGTTTGGCGTTCGAGAGCGCGGACAAGCTCGCTATCGAGGGGGATAAAAAGGTCGCGCTTATGCACTATCCGCCCTTTTCCGTAAAACACGAGGATACCCTGTTTACCGAATTGTTCGAAAAAAACGGCGTGGAGAAAGCGGTGTTCGGACATATCCACGGCGCGGCATACTTTCCCCTGAAAACGGAGAAGAACGGGATAGAGTATTTGCTCACCTCGTGCGATAAAGTGGGGTTCAAACTAGTAAAAATTTATTAAAAAGCGGAAAATTTTTCAATTTCCGCAACCGATTTTCAAAACGGCTGTTTTTATCCTTTACAACCCTTGAAAAAAGTGGTATAATATTAGCCGATAAAACGAAACAACCGTATACGGCAATTTCGTACCGTTTGGTTCATTTGCGTCTTGGGCGTTTCGTACCAAGGCGCTATTTTTTACGGGAGATATACGATTATATGCTCAAAAGAAAAGATTTGCTCGGGCTGATCGATCTGACCGCGGAAGAGCTCACCGAGCTCCTCGACGTGGCGGCGGAGATGAAACGGCACTTAAAAACGGGGAACAAAAATTTGCCCTACCTCAAAGGCAAGACGGCGACCATTCTCTTTTACGAGAACAGTACGCGCACGCGCACGAGTTTTGAACTCGCGGCAAAATACCTCGGCGCGACGGTGATCAATATCGCCGCGAGCAGTTCGTCGGTAGCCAAGGGCGAAACGCTCGTAGATACGGGCAAAACCCTCGACGCACAGCTCAACGATTTCCTCGTGATGCGCCATCCGATGGGCGGTGCGCCGTATTTGCTTGCGCAAGTGGCAAAAGCAGGCGTACTCAACGCAGGCGACGGTATGAACGAGCACCCCACGCAGGCGCTTTTGGATATGCTCACGATGCGAGAAACGTTCGGAAAG
>JAZNEZ010000213.1:0-3809 GCA_045588875.1 Candidatus Scatosoma sp.
GTATGGTATGTTTGACTTGGAACTATCCCAACAGCCTCGGTTATCCCAATCTCTATAAAGGCGAAAAACCCGTCGCCCTGCGCGGACTCACCGATTTTGGAAAAGCCGCGGTGAAAAAAATGAACGAGCTAGGCGTGATCGTCGACGTTTCCCACCTCTCCGACGCGGGATTTTACGACGTGATAAAAACGAGTGAAAAGCCGATCGTGGCATCCCATTCCAACGCGAGATTGGTTTGTAAAAACGCCCGTAATCTCACGGACGATATGCTCAAAAAAATTGCGGACACAGGGGGCATGGTTGGCGCGACGTACGTAAACGACTTCGTTTTTGAAGATAAAAAAGGAACGGAAAATTTACTCGACGGGCTAATTTTGCATATCCGACATATGAAAAATACGGCAGGCGTGGATGCAATCGCGCTAGGTAGTGATTTCGACGGCGCGAATAAAGACGAATTGCTTTCCGACGCGTCCAAAGTGCCGTTGCTTGTCCAAAGGCTGGAAAAAGAGGGTTTTACTACGAACGAAATTGAAAAAATTACTTACAAAAATGCTTTAAGGGTGTTCAAAGACTGTTTGAAATCGTGAAAATTGCATAAAATATCAGGTAAGAGGGCGTTGAAATTCGAAAAATCGTTTCAACGCCCCGCTTTGCGTAAAAATACGAAAATGGAAAAAGTCGCTTAAATCGTTGACAAATAAATCAGATAGTGATATAATACATTATATAAAGATCGTTTTTTGCGCCGAAAACGGTGTCGACGATTGGCGCGAGCGCGCATTTTTTGCGGATAAAGCTTTTACAAAGGTCGGGATATGAAAGAATTAACTATTAGACGATTGAATAGAGCCTTGCTGTTATTGCTCGACGTGGTTTCTGCCGTCGTCGCGCTTGTGTTTGCGTATTTATGCACACTGCAACAAGAAACGTTTGATTTACCCATTATCTATTGGGGGCTCGGTAACGTTGCGCTCGCTCTCGTTTTATTTGCTATATTCGGCTTATACGCACTTCTTTTCAAAACCGTCGGCGTGGCGGAGATGGCGAAGATAGTATTTGCCGCTTTTTTAATTGGTTGCGCAAACGTGGCGTTCGTGATCGCTACCCAAGCCGTTTATGTGAGGCTGGGTACGGTACTCGTGTACACGCTCGCGTTCGGCGTACTTTCCGTGCTTATTCGCGGTGCGCGTAGGCTTTACGTCGCGATTCGGTATTATTTTTCCGAACCGCTTTTGGAAAAAACGCGCGTTATGATCGTGGGTGGCGGCGAGGCAGGCGTTGCGGTTATTAAAGAAATGCAAAATTCCGACAAGCTCTCCTATAAAGCCGTGTGTATTGCGGACGACAGTATCGAAAAGCAGGGTATGCTCGTGAGTAACGTCAAGGTCGCAGGTACGACGTACGACGTAAAGCGATTGGCAGAGCAGTACAAGGTGCAGGAAATTTTCATCACCATTCCCTCTCTCAATAAGAAAGCGCTCAGTGAGATCGTAAAGCGGTGTCAGGAATGTAACCGTCCCGTGAAAATTTTACCAGGGATGTATCAGTTGGCGTCGGGGCAGGTTACCGTTTCCAGCTTACGGCACGTGGAGGTGCAGGACTTACTCGGTCGCGATCAGGTCAACGTCAATCTTGACGAAATTATGAGCTATATCGAAGATAAAACGGTGCTCGTAACGGGTGGCGGTGGTTCGATTGGTAGCGAGCTTTGTCGGCAGATAGCTACTCACAATCCCAAGACGTTGATCATTCTCGACGCGTATGAAAACAATGCGTATGATATCGAACAGGAATTAAAGCGCAAAGATCCGCAACTGCATTTGCTTACCTTAATCGCGAGTGTGCGCGAGGAAAGAAAAATGCGCGACGTATTTGAAAAATACCGTCCGCAGATCGTATTCCACGCGGCGGCGCACAAGCACGTGCCGCTTATGGAAACGAGCCCTTGCGAGGCGGTGAAAAATAACGTGTTCGGGACTTGGAACGTGGCGAAATGCGCGGACGAGTTCGGCGTGGAAACGTTCGTGCAAATTTCGACGGATAAAGCGGTCAACCCGACGAATATCATGGGCGCGACCAAGCGTATTTGCGAAATGATTGTGCAGACAATCGGTAAGCGTAGCAAAAAAACCAAATTCGTGGCGGTGCGGTTTGGAAACGTACTCGGCTCAAACGGTTCGGTCATTCCGTTGTTCAGAAAGCAGATCGCCGAGGGTGGACCGGTAACGGTTACGCATAAGGACATTATCCGTTATTTTATGACGATCCCCGAGGCGGTGTCGCTCGTGTTGCAGGCAGGAGCGTATGCGAAAGGCGGTCAGATTTTCGTGTTGGATATGGGCGAGCCCGTGAAGATTTACGATTTGGCTTGGAATTTGATTAAGCTGTCGGGGTATGAGCCGAACGTGGATATCGATATCGTATGTACGGGCTTACGACCTGGGGAAAAGTTGTTTGAAGAACGGTTGATGCAGGAAGAGGGGTTGCAGAAAACGCCCAACGGGCTTATCAATATCGCGCGTCCGATTCCTCTTGACGAGGAGAAATTCTTCGACACGCTTGAACGGCTTTGCAAGGAAGCATATGCGGAAACGGAAGATATGAAAAAATCGGTGAAAGAGCTCGTGCCGACGTACACGATCGATCCGAGGGATTCCGTTGCCGAGGCGTTGACGGGTAAGGCGATGGAAAGCAAGCCGACGAAAAAGAAAAAGGGCGCTTGACGGTTAAGCGGAAAGGGATTTTACGGATATGGAAAGAAAACGTATTTCATTGGCAACACCTACGATGCACGGCGAAGAGATCGGATTCGTGCAAGAGGCGTTCGAGAAAAATTGGATAGCACCTCTTGGTTTTAATTGCGACGCGTTCGAAGAGGAAATGACCGCTTATTTGAGTCAAGGCTTAAACGAAAAGTATCCTACACTTGCGCTTTGCTCGGGCTCGGCGGCTTTGCATTTGGCTTATAAGTTGGCAGGTGTAAAACGCGGTGATATCGTATTTTGCTCGGATATGACGTTTGCGGCGACGGTAAATCCCGTTTCTTACGAGGGTGGCGTGCAGGTGTTTATCGACTCGGAAAGAGATACTTGGAATATGTCTCCTGAGGCACTGGAAAAGGCGTTTGAAAAATATCCGCAGGCAAAAGTCGTGGCGCTCGCGCATTTATACGGTACGCCCTCCAAAATGGATGAAATTCTTGATATTTGCGCGCAACATAACGCAATTTTGGTCGAGGATGCGGCGGAGTCTTTATCCGCTACGTATAAAGGTCGTGAAACGGGCACATTCGGAAAATACAACGCAATCAGTTTTAACGGAAATAAGATCATTACGACGTCGGGCGGAGGTATGCTGATTACCGCGGAAAAGTCGGCGAGAGATAAAGCGTTTTTCTGGGCTACGCAGGCACGTGAAAAGGCGGCTTGGTATCAACATGAGGAGATCGGTTATAATTACCGTATGTCGAACGTGGTGGCAGGCATCGGGCGTGGGCAGCTCTTGCATTTAGAAGAGCACCGCGCGGCGAAAGAGAAAATTTATCGTCGGTATGCGGAGGGTTTGAAAGACCTGCCCGTGTCGATGAATCCGTACCTGCCCTATACGAAACCGAATTTTTGGCTGTCGTGTATGTTGATTGGCGAGGGCGTAAAAATCTCGCCGATAGAGGTTATGGAAAAGCTGAACGCGGCGAATATCGAAACTCGCCCGATCTGGAAACCGATGCATATGCAGCCCGTATTCAAAGGACACGATTGCGTGTGTGTGGAGAATAAGTCGGTGGGCGAGGACGTGTTTGCAAGAGG
>JAZNEZ010000214.1:0-6057 GCA_045588875.1 Candidatus Scatosoma sp.
TCCTTTTCCACCATCGCAATCGTTTCTAAAACGTCGTTTTTACTAAACATTCTTGCTCGTTCCTCCGTTTTTTACACGTTATGCATGGCGTTGAAAACGTCTTCGTGCTGTAAGTATACCGACATACCGATCTGCTTGCCGTATTCCGTACATTCCTTTGCGAGCGCGGAAAGCTCGACTTCGATAGAGGAAATATCGACGATCATAATCATAGCGAAATATTCGCCCATGACCGTTTGCGATATGTCCTCGATATTCGCACCCCTTTCAAATAAAAAGGTACTGATTTTTGCGATAATGCCTTTGGTGTCTTTACCCGTTACCGTTACTACTGCTCTCATTCTTCTGTTTCTCCTTCTTCAACCGTTTCTTCTTCATATTCCCCGTCATCTTCTTCGTATTCTTCTTCAAATTCAAGCGCGTGGCGCTCGACGATTTCGTACTGTACGATAAAGTTGCTCTGCGTGATATATTTTACGAGGTCGCCGCTTTCAAACTCGGGGAGAGGCTTTTCGGGATCAAAATACGCCTCTCTTTCTAACCATTCCTGCTTTTTCTTACTCCACGTTTCGAATACGCAACCTACTACGTCGATATTGTCCTTTTGCAGGCTCTTTTCGCGGAAGGAATAGAAATAGTTCTGCTCCTCCATTTTCAAGCCCTCGTTTACGTAGCTGAGCATCTTGCAATAGCGGCGGACGCGGCTATATTTGATCGCCATAAACGGGAATATAAGCGCGATATACACCGCCGAAACGACGTATACCAGCACACGCGGCAACGTTTGCATTGGATCGGCGTACGGCAACGAGATATGGTAAATGAGCCAAGCGATACAAAACGCGAGGTAGATTAGCGTTGCGCCTATAAATACGTAAAAAATACGCTGTTTTTGTTTATGCGCCGACAAATAATCGGCGTCGGTATATACGGATATCATTACTGTTTATTCCTTTTAATCGTTGTAAATGAAAAGTACGCCCAGCGTGCCTTTGCCACAATGGCTCGTGATGATCGAGCCTGCTACCGTTTCAATGATCTCGTCAAATTCGAACAGCTCTTTTACCTTGGCTTTCGCTACGTCTACGAGCGATTTGTCTGCCGACGAGTGCGTTACGAAACAGCGCGATTTATCGTAACTAGGGTACATCTCCTTTAAGTCTTGGATATACTGCTTGATTAAAATATCCATTCTGCCCTTATACTTTTTCCCAGGGACGAGCTGACCGTCGTCCATTAAAATCAGGGGGTGGATTTTGAACATGCCTGCCACGACCTTGATCATACCCGATACTCTGCCGCCTTTATGCAGATAGTCCAAGCTATCGGGCACGAACGAGGTGTTCACGCGTTTTCTAAGCGCCAAAACCGTTTCTTCGATCTCTTGGCTCGTTTTACCTGCGTCGCGCATATCCGCCGCCTTTAATACGAGCAGACCTTGTCCCGACGACAGCGCTTTGCTGTCGATTACGCGTACCTTGCCGCCGAATTTTTCCGCCGCTTGCTTTGCCATATTGTGCGAGCCCGAGCTTTTTGCCGATATGTTAAAGTGGATCACTTCCTCGCCAAGCGTGAGCTGTTTTTCGAAAAATTCCTCGTAGTCGCCGATACTCGGCGCGCTCGTTTTCGGAAGTACGCCCGTCTTTGCCACGAAATCGAAAATGTCCTGCGGCGTGATGTCTACGCCGTCGTAATAGGAATCTGCGTCCAGATTTACCTGCAAAGGTAAAATCCCGATATCCCTCTCTTCGATCAAATGGTTAAGATCGCAAGTACTGTCTGATGTGATACGAATTGCCATAGTGTTACGTTCTCCTTAAACTTTACGTATTTTTATTTCAAAAGAATATTTTTGACAAGATTTGATTATGCTCGATCGCCCAGTCGGGCACGACGCCGTAGATATCCTCTACCTTATACAGGTGGCTTAAATGCGACATTCCCTCTTGATAGCGACTGTCCATACTGCTACCCTCGCGACTTCTATTATCCCCTAAAAAGAAGATTTCTCCCTCGCCTACTTCGTACTGTGCGAAATCGTATTTGGTTTTATAGCTTTCTCCGTAATTTGCATACGGCTCGTCCAAATTCGTCCATTCCGTTTGTCCCGCGTAGCAAATCTCGATCTGCCCGTCCGTACAACGCACCTTATCCCCCTCGATCGCGATCAGGCGTTTGATAAGATAATCCCCGTTCACGCTGTTACATTCGGGATAATCGCCTACGTATACCACGATTACGTCGCCACGGTTGGCTTGATTGTTTTTTCCTGCGTAGCGCATTAAAAGCTTTTCCCCGTCGTAGAGCGTGTTATTCATTGACTCCCCGTCTACGATCACGCCTCCGAAACTGCTCGTCCACCATACGCGAAAGGAAAATAGACCGATTAAGAGAGCCAAAAGCACCGAAAAGAAAATGAAGTTGGAACGTCTTTCCTTATAACCGAAACACGATTCGTATAACTCGCTATCCCTTAAATCCCTTTCGTTCATTCCTTTTCTCCCGTTACTTTTGCGCGCTTTTTCAGTTCGTCTCTCGTTAAATTTACGTATTTTCCGCAAGTGGTACAGCGCAATTTGATATCCGCGCCCGTGCGCACGATTTCCCATTCCCTACCGCCGCAGGGATGTTGTTTTTTTAAGATGATTTTTTCGTTTAACTCGTACATAGTTTCCTATCTTACAGCCAAAGTATGTTGGTTACGGCAAATTCCAAGTCTTCCTCGTCGCAATCAAACAGCAAGGCTTTACCGTCGGAGAAGTTTTTTAAGGGCATACCGCTCCTCTCGCCCTTGAAATCGATCGCTTTTACGATCGTGCGTTTCCATTTGCCGCCGCCTTTGATTTCTACCGTGCACGTATACCGTTCGGCGTCCTGCTCCACGTTACCTACCTCTACGGAAATTTTGAGTTCCCCGTCGCGAGGATACCACGCGTCGAATTTGAGCAGAGCGTTTTCGTCGGGGATATATTTGGGCGAGGATATCTTATACGTGCGAATACCGCCTACCGAGAACGCGCCCTTGATACCGCCGTAGCCGACGACCGTTTTGGGCGCTGCCTCCCGTTCCAAAAAGATATCCGCAATCGAATAATCGCCGTACTCCGCCACGCTGAAACTGTCCATTTCCTTGCCCGTGAAAAGCGTTCTGCCCTTTACGGCGTTTTTGTTCGTTTTCGTCAACCGCTTTGCCGTGATTTTGGAAGTAACTCTAAAACCGTTGATATATTTCGCGTACGCGTACACGAACGCCGCGCTTGCGCCCTCGAACGGCTTTACTTTGCATTTTGCCTTGCCGTCCTTGACCGATTTTCCGTCGATTCTAAATACCCTATGCCAATCGCGATAACCGCATTTGGTCTTGACGTCCGCCTCCGCGTAATATACGCCTGCGTCCTCCAAAATACCCTCTTTATCGCACTCGATCTCGATTTCCAAGCCCGCTTCCGTTTCTTTCAAAGCGACGTTTAAGGTGTCGGGGATATAAATTTCTCTGCCCTTTAAGTTCTTTTCCAAGAACAAATCCATATCGTTGAGCCCGCTCACACCGATACACGCGCCGCTACTCACCGAATAGACGAGCGCGTTCCCTTCCTCGTTACCGATTCTCGAATAGGTGTCGTAAGCGCGATCGCAATCGAAATAATCGTCGCGCAAGGCGCAAAGCATCAGCACGGGACATTTTACGTAGGGGGCGTACGACTGCGCCTCTACCGCCGCGATATAACGATGCCGATCGTCGCTTAAATTATGCGCTACGTTATCGCCGAATTTGGCGAGCGCGGAAAACGAACGCCAGCCTACCGCGTTGACGGGTACGCCGCATTTCACGTCGGGCGAAAGCATCGTTTGCCACGCGATATCGCCGCCCGTGCGAATTCCCACCACGCCGATATTGCTGATATCCTCGCGCGATTTCAAATATTCGAGCGAAAACAGCGCAACGTATAACCATTCAAACCACGTCGTGTCCTCAGCTTGGAGATTTTCCATATCTAAAAGTCCGCGCGCGTGCACGAAATTCCCGTGATTGAGCGAAGGGGGATAGACCGTGCGGAAATCGCTGTCCGTATCCTCGGGCATTTTTCCCGAATAATCGGGCATAAGCACCGCGTAGCCTTTACTTATAAAGTACCCGAAAAGCTCCTTATCCAGTGGTTTGCCTGCGTCGGGCAGGAGCAACACCGCCGGTTTTTTGCCCGAGCCGATAGGTTTGCCAAAGCGCGCGTAAATACGCACGCTCCCGTCGCTTGCTTTATGACCAGAATACGCAACGTTGCTATAACGCACGCCGCCCTTGTCTTCAATCTCCCATTCGCTTGCGCAAAGCGGAGTTTCCGTATTAAATTTTTTCCATAAAGATACTGCGCTTACTATCATAATTACCTATTTATATGATTGCTAATAACATTCGACTTTGACCTGTGAGCCGTGTTTTTCGTTCGCGCCCGTTACTACGATTTTATGATCGATACGGTGCTTTAATTCTTCCACGTGGGAAATGAGCCCTACCGAGAACGTTCTACTCAGCTTACCGAGTACGTCCATTACCGTGTCCACGAGCTTTTCGTCCAACGTGCCGAATCCCTCGTCGAGGAAGAAAAATTCGATCGGGCGCAAGGATTTTAAGCAGATCGCCGCGGAAAGGGACAGTGCAAGCGATAAAGATACTAAAAACGTTTCGCCGCCCGACAGCGTTTTCACGCCGCGCAAATTCCCCCCGTCGAGGTTATCCCCGACCTTAAATTCTTTCTCGTATTTCAAGAAATATCTTCCGCTCGTGAGAGAAAGCAACGTTTTGCTCGCCGAACCGCAGATCTCCTGCAAGTATTCCGAAGCGATAAATTCCAAAAATTTATTGCTCTTGACGAGCGAGCGCAATTCGTCGCAAAGGTTTTTGTGTTTTTCCTTTTCCGCTAAAAGTTTTGCCTGCTCTTTATATTTCTCTTTGAGCGCCAGCAACCTGCCAAGCTCCTTTTCGAGCGCCCCTAGCGTTTGATTGCACGTATCCAACCGTTCGCGCGCCTGTGCTTTTGCCTGCGTCGCACGCGCGAGTGCGGTTTCGTCGAAGTTCGTAAATTTTGTGCCGTCCGTTTTTGCGTATTCTTTCTTCGCGTGGGCGTATTCTTCGAAAAACGCTTGGCATTTCTGCGCCGCCTTTTCGCCGCTGCCCAGCGTTGCGATCAGGCGTTGCGCCTCTATCTCGCTTGAAAAGCCGCTTTCTTGCAAGCACGCGGCGAGCGCGGTTTCGCATTTTTCGCGCGTGCGCTTATACAGCTGTGCAAGCCCCGTTTGCTTTTCCGTTTCCGCGTGCAAGGCGTGCGTTTGGTTTTGCCATTTTTCCAGCGTTTCTTTTGCCGCTTTCCATTCGTTTTTCCAACGATCCAGCTTTGCGGTCAGCTCGCTCGCCGTGCCGAGCTCCTTGACGATCGCGATCTTTTCCGCGGCGATATTATATCCCTCGCGCAAGATCCTACCCTGTTCGATCAGCAATTTTTTCTTGCTTTCGTTCTCCTCGAACGACATTTGCCGTTTATCCGTTTCCGCGAGCTTTTCACGCAAGGTTTTACGTTTACGCTCGATTTCCTTGAACGCTAAATTGATCGTTGCGATATCGAACGAGTCGGTGTTTTGCACCGCGTTCTTTGCCGAATATTTTTCGATCAGCGTTTGAATATCCGCTTGCGCTTGGGGGTGTTTCTCGCCCAAGCTTTTTAAGTCTGCGCGAATCTCGCCGTACGCGTCCACGAGCAGTACTTCTTTACAGTTGCGTTTGAGATACGCAAGCAGGGTGTCGTCTTCGCCGAGGGCGGCGATCTCCTTTTCCAAGCGTTCGCGCTCTGCTTTGAAATCCTCTTGAATGCATTTATTTTTCAAGGCGTTGAACTCCGCGATACATTTATCGAGCGCGGCTTTCGCCGTTTCCGCCGATTGAATTTCCGCGTCCAAGGCTTGCACCTTTTGCAAATCAAGCGAAAGCTTTAATATCCTTTCCTCGTAGTTGCCCTCTTCTAACTTTTGCTTGGCGTTCGCAAGCGAACGTTCGGCGTTTTCAAG
>JAZNEZ010000215.1:0-9103 GCA_045588875.1 Candidatus Scatosoma sp.
GTATTGTTTTGCTATGAATTTTATGATATAATATAGGAAGACTAAGAACTTCGGCGGTATTCAATGAACGTAATCGTAGGACAGTCGGGTGGACCGACGGCAGTTATCAACGCAAGTCTTGCAGGAGTATATCAAGCGGCAATCAAAAGTGGTGCGGAAACGGTATATGGTATGCGAAACGGTATTGCAGGGCTTTTGGAGGAACGGATCGTTTCCTTGAACGAAGTTTTGGAAGACGATTTGAAGATTGAGCTTTTGAAACGCACGCCGTCCTCGTTCCTTGGTAGTTGCCGTTATAAGCTCAAAGCCGCGGAGGAAAGCACCGCAGAATACGAAAGAGTGTTTTCGATTTTGCGGAAATATCAAATTGAATGGTTCTTCTACATAGGCGGCAACGACAGTATGGATACCATTGCCAAGCTTTCGGCGTACGGCAAGAAAATCGGCAGCAACGTGCGTTTTATCGGCGTGCCGAAAACGATCGACAACGATTTGATGGTAACCGACCACACACCTGGATATGGGAGCGCGGCGAAATTCGTGGCGACGGTGATGAAAGAAATTATTCGCGACGCTACGGTTTACGGCACGAATTACGTAACGATTGTCGAAATTATGGGACGGAACGCAGGCTGGTTGACGGCGGCGAGCGCACTTGCGCGT
This sequence comes from Candidatus Scatosoma sp., assembly GCA_045588875.1. GTDB lineage: Bacteria > Bacillota > Clostridia > Christensenellales > Borkfalkiaceae > Scatosoma. The sequence goes on from JAZNEZ010000215.1 coordinate 664, forward strand.
GGCGCAGATTGCGAGGGCGTGGATATGATCTGTCTGCCTGAAATTCCTTTCACGATCGAGGGATTTATTAAGAAAGTAGCGGATATGCAAGAGAAAAAGAAAAGTATCGTAATCGCGGTATCGGAGGGCGTGAAATTACCCGACGGGCGTTACGTTTGCGAGCTTTCGGATAACGTACAGGACGTAGACTCGTTCGGGCATAAAAAACTCACGGGTACGGGACGGTTTTTGGCGAACGAGTGCGCCAAGCATTTGAAAACGAAAACGCGCGCGATCGAACTTTCCACGTTGCAGCGTTGTTCGGGGCATATCACCAGCCGTACGGATATAACGGAGGCGTATCAGGTAGGCGGCGCGGCAGTACTTGCAGCCGTAAACGGAAAAAGCGGCGTAGCGATCACGCTCGATCGTATTTCGGATAAACCTTATCAATGTAAGACGGGCGTAGTAGAGATCGACAAAATCGCGAACTACGAGAAAAAAATCCCCGTGGAATGGATCAACGAAACGCACACGGATATGCTCACGCCGTTCTTGGATTACGCAAGACCGCTCATTCAAGCGGAACTGCCGCCGTTCTACGTGGACGGATTGCCCTATCATATCACCGTAACCGAATAAAACGAACCGCCTTTGACGAAATCCGTCAAAGGCGGTTTTATAATAAAGCAGAAATCTTATTTAATATTATTCCACATACGGTTTGCGCGCGTGTTTGCGTCCTTGTTGAAATACTGCATTACGACGAGCCGATCGATCGTTTCCCGATCGGGGTATTGGGCAAAGAGTTGCCTGTGGATTTGGTCGGGGTAGGTGGTAAGGATATGATCTTCGCCGAAAAAATAACTTAAATCGTATTCGGCGGTATCCGCTTCTTCTTCGTCCGCGCCGTACGTTTCTTCGATATACGAGAACACCTCGTCGCCGCCGATACAGCTCGTGTAGCCTATATAATACATATTCCGCACGACGTTTTCGGGAAGAGAGAGGAAATTGATAAAGGCGGTTGCCGCGTCGACGTTTTTGGAATCTTTCATCAGCACCCAACCGTCAAACCAAAGATTAGACGCCGCTTCGGGAATACAGTATTCCAAATACACAGGCTCGGAAGTGATCTCGTCGTCCTCGCCCATATCGAGGGTATACACGGCGTCGCCGCTCCATTGATAGGAAACGTCGAAACGCCCCGTGATAATATCCAGCTTACCCTCGTCCGTTTCCAGACCGTACAGATTGCCGCGCATTTTTTCGAGCAGTTTTTGAACTTTCGTCATTGTTTCCGTGGAGGTATCGTTCATTTTTTGCGAAAGGAGGGTTTTATATTCCGCTAGCGTGATATTGCCTGCGTCGAGCTCCGCTTTCAAAGCCAAAAGCTCCCTTTCGTAATACATACCCAACCCTGCAAAATAGGAATCGCGTACGTTGTCTTTGGCGGTGATCTTGCGCTTACAAGCCTCGCTCGTGAACGCATTCCAGCTCTTCACCGTTTCTTCGCTGACTGCGTCGGGGTTATACACAAACCCCGTCGAGCCCCACATATATCCTGCGGTGTATTCCGACCATTTACTGCCGTCGTGCATAGTGCCGTTATCGAAAACGTCTTTGATATAGGGGGAGAGATATTTTACGTAATAATTATGCTCGTCGTTTTCGTCAAAGAAGGAGTCGGGCAATTTTTGCAACATACCTTCTTCGGCAAGTTTCATAATCATATATTCCGACGGACATAACAGATCGTAAGAATCGCCCATTTTGATTTTGTTGTACATCGTTTCGTTGTCTTGGAGAGTGATATATTCCACGGTGATTTCTTTGCCGTAGACTTCCTTATACCACGTTTCAAATTCCTCGTAAAGGGGACTGCTGCCCTCTACGTAGCTGTCCTCGCCGCCCTCGTCGATATATTCGTCCCAGCTTGCTACGCGCAGAACGTTTTCCTCGCTATTTGTAGAGCAACCGCTCAAAGGTAAAATATTCAAAGCGATACAGGCGATCAGAGCAAAGGGGAATAAATTTTTCGTCTTTTTCATTTCTTTTTGCTCCTTGCTTTTCTGTAAGATATAACGTTGGTAATCACGACGACGAGCACGATCAGGAAGAAAATAATCGCCGTGAACGCCCAGTACGCCGCTTTGATCTTTGCGCCCATTAGGTTGTTTTTATCCAAACCGTAGATATGCGTACTGATCGTTGCGAATGAGTCGGGCTTGGTATACGCCGCGATCACGTAATCGTCCAAGGAAAGGGTGAGCGCAAGCAAGAATCCGGAAACGATCCCAGGGAGTATTTGGGGAATAATCACAGAAAACAACGCTTTCGTAGGCGTTGCGCCAAGGTCAAGCGCCGCCTCGTATAAATTGTTGTCCATTTGACGGAGCTTGGGAATGATCGATAACACGACGAAAGGTGTACACAGGAGCATTTGTCCTAAAATAAGGGGGATATACGTCGATTTATCGATCCCGAAAAAGGACACGAGCAGGGCAAAGGAAATTGCCGTTACCACGTCCGCGTTAATGACGGGAATACGGTTTACCGCCGTGAGCATAGAGTTGGTTTTCTTTTTGGAATAGAAAATCCCGATCGCGCCCACCGTGCCGAGTACGGTAGATAAAAACGCCACGACTACGGCGAGGAGCAACGTTTGCCCTACGACGCGGATAGGCTCGTTTTCGAAATTAAAGAAATACGCGTAATGATCCCAGCCGAAACCCGTCCAATTCTGAATGTGATCGCTTTGGTTAAAGCTGTTCACGGTAAGAAAGAGGATAGGGAAGTAGATAAAGAGGAGTACGAGTCCGACGAACGACCATTTCAAAATACTTTTCAATGCTTTTACCATAAGGAAGTACCTCTCGCGTTCGTTTGTTCGTCCTCTTCAAAACCGCCCGTGAGCCACGTAACGAGGAACATAAAGAGTAATAAAATCAAGGCGATAAACGAGCCGTCGTGCCATAAATCGCCACTGAAATAGTCGTCGATCAGTTTGCCGATAATTTTCACGTTACGGAAGGTGAGATAGTTGGAAACGACGTAGTTCGTCATCGAGGGCAAAAACACCATCGAAACGCCACTCACGATCCCTGCTTTGGATAAGGGCAACGTGATTTTGACAAACGCTTTGGCAGGCGTTGCGCCGAGGTCTTTCGCCGCCTCCAAATAGCTTTTATCGATCTTGATAAGCGTCGTGTAGATAGGCAAGACCATAAAGGGGAGGAAGTCGTAGACCATACCGATAATAGTGTTGATAATATTCCACGCCTCCGATTGATTATAAGTGCCCAACCATACGAACAACTCTTTCAACGCGTTGATACGTAAGACGAAATTTACCCACATAGGCACGACGAATAATAAAAGTAAGGTCGATTTGTTTTTCAGCTTACAGTTAGCGATAATATACGCCACGGGATACGCGATTGCAAGGCAGACGATTGTACTCATCGTGGAGATGAATAGACTGCGCATAATCGTTTTGAAGTTATAAGAACGGAAAAAGCCGAGTAAGCCCTCGCCGCTTTCGTTGAAGAATACGCGCACGTATTCCCACGTAAATTTACCCGCGTCGTCGGTGAACGCATAGTAAACGACGATGAGCAAGGGGATCACCACGAACGCCGCCAAAAACAGGGCGTAGGGGATCGCAAGCAACTTTCTCGAAAAATGCAGCTTCGGTTTCGTGCTCGTCATTGCTTTCCTCCTTCCGCGGATTTAAGCGTTAAGCGAATCTTGTCTTTGGGAATGATCAAGCTTACGAGGTCGTTTTCGTTCCAAAGATCCTCGCAGGCAAGCACGTAATCCTCTTCGTTTTCCGTACGCACGATATACCGATAATATTCACTCTTGTAAATGAGGGAAATAATATGTCCCTGCGCGCCGCCCTCGTTTTCATTATCACTCATCGTAATATCGTGCAAATCGACTTCCACGTTCACTTCCACGTCGGTGAGATCAAGCTTTTCGCCCTTGGCGGTGATAAGATAGCCCTCGTCGTCCAAATGGCTGTTGGGGTATAATTGCGTAACGTCGCATTCGAACTCCCCGTCGCCAAATTCCACGGTGTTGCGCTTGGTAATCACGCCCGTGAATTTGTTCACGCGGAATTCCTTTTTCATAACGTGAATACCGTCGGGCTTAATCACGAGCCCGACCGTTTCCCCGACCTCGGGGGCGGAGGTGCTCTGTATTTCAATTTCGTATCTGCCGCATTGAACGAGTATTTGATAGTGAATACCCTTGAAAATAACCGAAGTAACCTTGCCTTTGAGAATACCTGCGTCCACGGGCTTGATCTTAACGTCCTCGGGGCGTACGACCACGTCCACGGGCTCGTCTTTTTCAAAACCGCCGTCTAAACATTCGAACTTTTTACCGCAGAAACGTACTTCTCCGTCCTTGGGCATTACGCCCGAGAAGATGTTGCTTTCCCCGATAAAGTCGGCAACGAAGGTGTTTTTCGGCTCGTTGTAGATCATTTCGGGCGTGCCGATCTGTTGGATTGCGCCGTCCGCCATAACGACGATGGTGTCCGACATCGTGAGCGCCTCTTCCTGATCGTGGGTTACGTAGATAAACGTGATACCGAGACGTTTGTGCATAGCTTTGAGTTCAAGCTGCATTTCCTTGCGCATTTTGAGATCGAGTGCGCCGAGGGGCTCGTCGAGGAGCAAAATTTCCGGCTCATTCACGATCGCGCGCGCAATGGCAATTCGCTGTTGTTGACCGCCCGAAAGGGTAGAGATACTACGCTTTTCAAAGCCCGTTAAGTCCACGATTTCGAGCGCCTTTTTCACCTTTTCGGCGATAATGGGCTTGGGGAGCTTTTCGAGTTTTGTTTTCGTGTTCCCTTTTTTGTCCACGTACGTCGTTTCCACACGCTTTTGCTTTAACCCGAACGCTACGTTTTCAAAGACGTTCAGGTGGGGGAAGAGCGCGTATTTTTGGAATACCGTATTCACGGGGCGAAGATTAGGGGGAAGCTGACTGATATCCTCGCCGTTTAATAAAATTTTACCGCTCGTGGGCATTTCAAAGCCGGCGATCATACGCAAGGTCGTCGTTTTACCGCAACCCGACGGACCGAGAAAGGTGATAAACTCGCCTTTGCGCACGTAAAAATTCATATTTTCGACGACGGAAACGCCGTCAAACTCTTTGCATACGTCCACGAGTTCAATAATTTTAGAAGTGTTTTTCATAAGTAGCCTATCTCCGAATTAAAAATTAGGTGGGGTGGAAACCCAAAGGAATTTCGATTTGTTTTTATGTTTGTTCAAAATATAATGGGGCTTGTTGGCAGGGTAATAAAACGCTTCGCCCTTTTTGCATAGGTAGCGTTTGTTTCCCAACACGATAGCGATTTTGCCCTCTAACACGTAGCCAAACTCCTCGCCCTCGTGGGGTATGTCGATAGAAGTTTCTGCATTTTCCGCAAGCTCCACGAGCACCGGCTCCATCATATTTTTCTGTGCGTTAGGAATTAACCAGTTCCAAAGTACGCCGTCGGAATCCTTTTCGATAAACTCGTCCTTATTAAAAACGACCTTTTCTTCCTTTTCCTCTTGGAAAAATTCCGAAAGATTGCTCCCAAGCGCCGCCAAAATATCGGTGAGCGTAGCGATCGACGGGCTGTTGAGATCGTTTTCGAGTTGGGAAATGTAGCCTTTCGTCAGCTCGCAACGATCGGCAAGCTCTTCTTGCGTCAAGCCGAGCTGATTGCGCATATCTTTGATCTTTTTGCCTAACTCCATAATATCCCTCCGTGCGGTTTGTTAATAATAAACCAAAAGTTTAGGGAAAATAAACTTTTCAACGTTACATATTATAAGATATACGCGCGTGAATGTCAATCGTTTGAAAGGTATTTTTATAATATTTTTATGCGCGTAGCGAAAAAGAGGGGAATGGGCGAACACGAAAAAAGAGGTCTACCGATCGGCAGACCCTCATATTTTATAATATGATAAGTAATGGGTTTAGTTCAAAGCGGCAAGTTTCTTCGCGAGCTTTGCTTTTCTGTTGTTGGCGTTGTTCTTGTGGATAACGCCTTTCGTAACCGCGGAATCGATCGCGGAAACGGTTTCGGGATAAAGCTTGGTCGCTTCTTCTTTGTTGCCTGCGTTCACAGCTTCGAGGAATTTCTTCACTTGCGTTTTGAGCGCGGACTTAATCGCTTTGTTCTGCATCGTTTTCTTTTCGATAACCAAAACTCTCTTTTTTGCGGATTTGATATTAGGCATAATGTTCTCCTTGTTCTTCCGAAATATTTTCGTTTCAAATTTGATTGCGTAGATTATTTTAACATAAATTTTTTTTATTGTAAACTGTTTTTCAATGAAAAATTCCGAAAAACGATAAATTTTTTATTTTTTTTGTATTTCAGGAGGAAAAATGAGTATTCCAAGCGGTGGCGTGGCGTTTTTCGATAGCGGTATCGGCGGTCTTACCGTTTTAAGCGAGTGTATAAAAATTTTACCTAACCGCTTGTTTTATTACTACGGCGATAATGAAAACGCGCCGTACGGCAACCGTAACAAACAAACGATCGAACAGCTCGTGCTTGCCGCGTTTGAAAAATTGCAAGAGCTCAAACCAAAAGCCGCCGTCGTAGCCTGTAACACGGCAACGGCGGTTTGCGTGGAAAAGCTCCGAAAAATATATCCGTTCCCTATCGTCGGCGCAGAGCCTGCGGTGCTTGCCGCCGCTAAAAAGGGAGGAGAGATCTACGTACTCGCTACCAAAGCTACCTGCGAAAGCAAAAGATTTCAAGCGCTTTGCCACCGCGCCACGGAAAAATATCCGTCGGCGCGGCTGCGTCCGTTTCCGTGTGAAAACCTTGCAGGCGAAATCGAAAAACACCTGCTCGATAAAACGTACGATTTTTCCGCGCTATTCCCCAAAGGTAATCCGAGCGCCGTCGTGCTCGGTTGCACCCATTACGTGTATATCGCAGAGCAGATACAACGCTTTTACGGTTGCGAAACGTACGACGGGAATAAAGGTATAGCAAATCGACTGCGTTCTTTTGTGGATAACTTACCTAATCCGTATAACGGATTGAATTGTGGAAAACTTTGTGCAACCACCCGTAACCACCCTAACGCGCGCGAGGTTATCCACAAAACGCCATCCGTTTACTTCCTCGGCAGTCAAAAAACGGTCAATGAACACGTTTTCGAACAAATGTTCGCGAAATGCAGGAAATAAAAGGGATTCAGGTGGTCGAAAATCCCAAAATTTTCAAAAATTTTTCAAAAAAGTGGTTTCAAATGGTTGACAAGAGGGCAAAAGTGGTTGTATAATGGAAACACGTAATCGTCAGAGTGTCGCATTGACGAAATTTTGAAATTTTTGAAAAGGAGGTAATGCGAAATGTTCAAAGGCGTATTCGAACATCAATTAGACGATAAAAACAGACTGCGCATACCCTCCAAGTTCAGAAAGGAGCTGACGGGAGAGCACGGCGAAAAGACGTACAGCTTTTTCCGCGGTATGAACAAATGCATATGCGTGATGGCGGACGATCTTTTAGACGACACGATCATGTCGCTTTCGGAAGAGGGTATTTCCGAATCGAGTCCGGCGTCCACGTTATTCTTCGGGAGTATCTTCTCTGCGGAAGAGGACGGACAGGGCAGAGTGGTATTGCCGGCGGCGTTGCGTAAGATGGCAGGCATCAAAAAGGACGTCGTAACGCTGGGCAGAGGCAAACGGCTTGAAATTTGGGCGGCGGAACGCTACTATGAGTATTTGGAAGGTATCGATTACGACGCAGAGTTGAAAAAGTTGGGTATTTAACACTTTAACGATCCGAGGGAGACGTAATGTTGGAATTTTCGCACAAACCCGTGATGAAAGAAGAATGTATGCAGGGGCTTGCCTTGAAAGAGGGGGGCGTCTGGTTCGACGGCACGGTGGGCGGCGGCGGACATTCCTACGAAATCCTCAAACGCACCGCGCCGAGCGGTAGATTGATCGCCACCGATCTTGACGACGAGGCGATCGCGGCGGCGACGAAACGGTTGAGTGCGTTTGCAGGCAGGTTTTCCATTTATAAATCGAATTATAAAGACTACGAACGCGTATTTGAGCAGGCGGGTATCGATAAGATCGACGGAGCGATCCTCGATTTCGGTATTTCCTCCCATCAAATAGACGACGCCGACAGAGGATTTTCCTATCGGCAGGCAGACGCGCCTTTGGATATGCGTATGGATCAGAGCGCACCGCTCACGGCGGAGATCGTGCTTAACACCTATCCCGAGGACAAGCTTGCAAGGATACTCAAAACGTACGGCGAAGAAACCTTTGCGAAACAGATCGCAAGAAACGTTGTGAAGTACAGGGCGGACAAGCCCTTGAAGACTTCGGGGGAATTTGCGGAGATTATTCAAAAAAGTATCCCTGTGAAATTCCGGTTTGGCGCACCCTGTGAGCGGAA
>JAZNEZ010000216.1:0-2201 GCA_045588875.1 Candidatus Scatosoma sp.
CGATGTTCTATTGCGAGGCGAGCGCGCTTGGGAAGACGGTAAAAACGCAAGGGAAAAGCAAGCGCGAGGCAGAACAGCTTGCTGCGGAAGAATTGTTAGAAATAATCAAAGAGAAAAAATAAAAGCAGATATAAATATATCACAAGGAGTACATTTTGGATTTAAAGGAAATACAGCTTGTCGGTTTTAAATCGTTTGCCGACAAAACGACAATTCGTTTCGAAGAGGGCGTAACCTGTATCGTAGGTCCGAACGGTTGCGGTAAGAGTAACGTTGCCGACGCGGTGCGTTGGGTGCTCGGTGAAAAATCGGCGAAAGCGTTGCGCGGATCGAGTATGCAGGACGTCATTTTCGGCGGTACGGTAACGAGAAATCCGCAGTCGAGCTGTGAGGTTACCCTCATTTTCGATAACGAAAAGGGTACTTTCCCCGATATCGCCGAGCCAGAAGTGTCTATGACGCGTCGCCTCGATCGCAAAGGGGATAGCAAATACCTCATCAACGGACAGGTAAGTCGTCAACGCGACCTCGTCGAGCTTTTCCATAAAATCGGTTTGGGTAAAGAGGGGTATTCGATTATCGGACAAGGTCAGGTGGAGCAGATTATGAACGCGCGCCCCGAAAACCGTCGCGTCATCTTCGAAGAAGCGCTCGGGCTTATGATCTATAAAAACCGTAAAGAGGAAATCGAACGTAAGATCGAGGATTCCAACTCCAACTTATTTATCTACCGTCAGCGTATCGACGAATCGGAACGCCACCTTGGCAGAATGAAAGGAGAGGCGGAAAAGGCGAAAGAATATAACGAGTATTCCGAAAGCCTGAAACTCAACGAGGCGAATACCTATATTTACCGCTACGAAAACGCCGAGGACGAAAAGAGTAAATTCAAAAGGGATATCGCGACGATTTCCGATAAAATTATCGATTTGAACACGGGAATCGAGCGCATTAACCGTAAGCTGGACGAGAACCGCGAAAAGATCAACCGCGCCGACCTACGCTTGACCGAGCTCAACGATAAGCGCGTGGAACTTTCCGTCGGCAACGAGAGAAAGGACGGCGAGCTCAAACTCGTAAGGGAGCGTATCAGCACCTACCGTTCTCAAATCGAGGCGGCGAAAGAATTGCTTTTAGCAAGCAAGGCGCGCATCAACGAGATCGGCGACGAAATCGCGCTTACCACCAAGAAAAACGCGGAGGATACCAAGCGTATCGCCGAGCTGGAAACGCAGACGGAAGTTTTGCGTAGCGCGGTTGCCGCACTCGATAAAAAGATCGAGGTATTCGAAAAACTCTCCGACGAAAACCGTCAAAGTCAGCTGTCCTCCGCCGACGATCTTTCCGAATTGAAGAAAAACCTCGGCACGCTCACGGCAAGGTTAGAGGCAACGAAAGACCGTATTAAAGAACTGACGGACACCTTGGATAAGACCAAGGATAGAAAGGAACGGCTCTCCGACGAGCTTGCGTCGGTGAAAAAGGACTTGAAAGGTTTACAATCGTTCACGTCTACGGGTATGCGCGACTTTGAAGAAAAGCAGGAAGAGGCGCGTGAAATGCAGCTCACCATCAACGATTTCAATCAGGAGCTGTTCAACGCGAACGGTCAGATCGCGTCGCTGAAAGAAAACCTTGAAATGTATATCAGTTTGAAAGACCGTTTGGAGGGGTATAAAGAATCGGTGCGTAGATTATTATCGGTGGCAAAAACCAACCCCGACCTGCAAAAACGCCTGCACGGCGCGCTCGCGGATATCGTTTCCACCGATCAAAGATACGAAACGGCGATCGAAACGGCGTTTGGCGGAGCAATGCAGAACGTGGTAACGCCGAGCGCAGACGACGCAAGATATCTTATCGAATACTTAAAACGCGCCAACGGCGGTATCGTAACGTTCTTGCCCGTATCGAGTATGCGCCCCCGTCCCGATTCAAGGGAGATCCGTCGCGCGCTGGACGAGCGTGGCGCGATGGGGCTTGCGACCGAGCTCGTGAAATACGACGAATATTATTATAACGTGATTTCCAACCTGCTCGGAAACACGCTTATTTGCGACAATATCGCCAACGCCACGGCGATTGCGAAAAAATACGGCAACCTGTTTAAGATCGTAACCCTCGACGGCGACACGATCGCCACGGGCGGTTCGATGACGGGCGGTAGCCGCAGAAAGGACGCAGGCTCGCTCCTTTCCAAC
>JAZNEZ010000217.1:0-3496 GCA_045588875.1 Candidatus Scatosoma sp.
CCCGTCCGAGAAAAGGACGGGGCGGCTGTTTTCCTGTTATTCCAAAATATTCGTCGTGATAAAGTCTACGTTCATCGCTTTCGCCATTTCCGCGTGTTCAAGGGAGTCGAGCGTCCAACAATTCACCGCTAACCCCTCGGCGTGCAACCGCTCCACGACCTCTTTGCTCACGCAATAGCCGCAAAGATCGGCGTCCAAACGGTTATCGATCATAAAAAGCATAATTTCTTCCGTAACCGTTTCCGTTAAAAATTGCGCGCTCGCGTTGGGATACTTTTCTCGGAGTGCGACGAGGTTTTCCCCTGCGAACGAAATGAACGTTACGCGATCGAGCCAACCGAGCGTTTCCGCCGCTCTCGCGATTTCCCAAACCTTTTCCTTGGGCATCGGATTTTTTAACTCGAGCACCGCTTGCTTGTCGTATTTTTTACAGATATGGAAATATTCTTCCAGCGACGGCAAACAAAGATCGGCACGCGGCGTACCGTCCAAATCGGTCAAACGCACGGCGCGGAGCTCGTCGAACGTACTTTCTTCCACCACCGTATCTAAGCCTGCCACGCGTTTGAGGTCGTCGTCGTGGATAACGATAATTTTACCGTCCTTGGTGATATGCACGTCCGTTTCAATACCGTAATAGCTCCTCACCCCTGCCGCCACGAACGCGGCGTTCGTGTTCTCGCGCTCCAAACCCGACAAGCCACGGTGCGCAATCATTTTAATTTTGCCTTTGTTTTGAAATTTGATCGTATCCATATTTTTTTCCTTTGTTTTTATCTTCTTCGTCTGCCACCGAAAATCAAAAACACCCACAGAGCAAACCGCAAGAAGAACACGAGCGAGGTCAAAAGGGAGGCAACGTAGGTCTGTGCCGCCGCCGAAAGCATTTCCTCTGCGTACGGCAATTCCTCTTCCGTCAAGATCCCCTCTTCCATGAGCATACGCTTTGCCCGTCGGCTGGCATCGTATTCCACGGGCAACGTTACGAGCGCGAACACCGTCGAAAGCCCGTATAACAAAACGCCGATAAGTGCCAAGTAATAACCGACGTTCGAATTTTGCGTGGTCGCTACGAACACGTCCAAAACGAGCCCCACGAGCACGAGCGGCAAAGCAAGTCGGCTACCAAAATTCGTGATCGGTACGAGCAGAGTACGCAATTTATACGGCAAATACCCTCTCTTTTTCTGCACCACGTGTCCGATCTCGTGTGCCGCAACGGCACCCGCCGCCACCGAGTCGCTACCGTACACACTTTCCGAAAGATTGACGAGTTTTTTCGTCGGGTGGTAATGATCGGATAATTCCCCCTTTACCCTACCGATCGAAATATCGCGGATATCATTCGCGCGAAGTAGTTTTTTCGCCGTGTCGTAACCCGTCGCGTGCGAGCGCGTGCCGACGTCTTGAAACGCCGAATAGGTGGAACGTACTTTCGCGCTTGCCCGCCAAGCAAAGATCACGCAAACCAAGATTAGTCCCGTAAAAATCAAATAATAATAGTAGTAGTACATATTTTTTTCTCCTTGACTTATAATATGCGTAATTTTTCTATTATAAGTCAATGGCGAACGGATAAAGCTCGGATTTGGATACCCCTCTGTCCTTTGCCGCCCGTTTGAGCGCCTCTTTTTTATCCAGCCCTGCCGCCATATAATGCTGAATATGTTCTTTTTCCGAAAGCGCGTTGAGGGGGGATTCTTTTTCTTGCGCTCCCTCGACGATCAAAACGTATTCTCCTCGTTTCTCGCCTGCAAGACCTTTCGAAAGGGTGAAGTTCGTCGTTTCCTCGTGCAGCTTGGTGATTTCGCGCACCGCCGCCGCCTTTCTTTCCCCGAATACCTCGAACATTGCCTTGATATCCTTATCCACGTCCTGCGGCGCGCTATGGAACGCAAGCGTGCAATCGAGGTCTTTGTATTTTTCCAAAACCGCCCGTTTTTCACTTGCCTTGTCGGGCAAAAACCCGATAAAGGCAAATCTGTCCGCAGGCAACGCCGAAAGCACGAGCGCCGCCACGAACGCGCTTGCCCCAGGGATCAAGGTATACGGCTCGCCTGCCTCTCTTAAAATGCGGCAAACGATATTCCCAGGGTCGGAAACGACGGGCGTGCCTGCGTCCGACACGATCGCTACGTTCTCTCCCTTTCGCGAGCGTTCAAGGATCTTTTCCGCCGCCTCTGTTTCGTTGAATTTATGACAAGCGTACAGTGGCTTTTTGATATCGTACGCGTTGAGAAGTTTAAGCGTATGTCGCGTATCCTCGCAAAAGATAACGTCCGCCGCTTGGAGTGTTTCCAAAGCGCGGAGGGTGATGTCTTTTAAGTTCCCGATCGGGGTTGCTACGAAACTGATCATTTTTTTTATTCCTTTAATTGATAATCGTGGGTAGAATTTCAGAGGCTGGCTTACCGCCCTTGACCGCCTCTACCATTACGAGATAGGGCTTTGCACCCTCTTTTCCTGCAACGAACTGTATGCGTTTGACTTCGAGATTGTAAGCCTTTAACGCGTAGCATACTTCCGCAAGCCGATCGGCGCGATTCAAAAGGGCGAGCCGACCGCCGAATTTGAGCGCGAACGCCGCCGCCTTTGCAATCTCCGAAAGGGTGATCGTCAGTTCTTTTCGGCAAATGGCTTTGGAATAATCGTCGTTTTCAAAACCGCCGCGCTCGTAAGGAGGATTGCAAAGCACGAGGGAAAATTGTTCGCGGTAGTTTTCGGGCATATCCTGCAACCTGCCGTTACAAAATTCGAAATTGTCAAACCCGTTGAGCTCCGCCGTTTTTTTGGACAGCTCGCAAAGGGGCTTTTGCAATTCGAACAGCGTATACGAAAGACCTTTCTTGTTGCGATTAAGCGCGTGGAAATGGAACGCCACGATCCCGCTCCCTGCACAAAAATCGGCAACCTTATCCCCGTTTTTGGCGCGCGCAAATTTCGATAACAACACGGAATCGGAAGTAAAACGGTAAAGCTCGGTATCCTGCACGATCTTCAAACCGTCTATGCCCATATCTTCTATCACTTCGCTCACGGTTGCCACCTCCTTTTTAAGTATAACAGTAACGACGCGAAAAGTCAATGAAATCAGGATAGAATTTTACCGAAAACACATACTCCTTTCGTGGATACTTTACTTTCAAGCTTACCAAAAAATTTGCAAACCTTAAAAAAACTTCTCCCTTCGGAGGATATTTTAACCTACGAATTTCAAACGCAAGATCAAGTCGATTGCGCCCTCGTCTACGCCGACGGTATGGTGAACAAACAGCTACTCGGCGAGCTCGTCGCACGCCCGATTTCCGCGCTCGAATTGAAACAAAAAGCGAAAAACGAGGGGGGCAGGGGTGAAACGAGTGAAGAACTCGTCAAAACCACGGCGCGTTTCCCCGAACTGAAAACGGTGGAAAAAATCGACGACGCACTTTCCGAAATTTTGGACGGAAACACGCTTTTGCTCGTGGACGGGATCAAGGTCGGCTTTATCGCCGGC
>JAZNEZ010000218.1:0-4998 GCA_045588875.1 Candidatus Scatosoma sp.
CTCACAGAACGACATGGCTACGATCCGACTTGATAAAACGGCAACGCTGACGATCGGAGAGCCGAAAGTAACCGATTTCGAGTGTTTTTGTCAGGACGAAACGTTTGCTTTGCGCCTTGCCGAGGGAATAGAAAGCCGTTCGAATCACCCGATCGCAGAGTGCGTCCGTGCGTTTGCAAAAACCGAACAACCTTTATTGCAAGTGGAGGAATACGAATACGAAACGGGCAAGGGCGCAAGGGCGAAAATACAAGGTAAAACCTACCGTTTGGGCAATCGTCGGTTACTTGGAAAGACGGGTGAAAAATCCGCTTATCCATACGAGAAAAAATATTCAGAACAAGGTAAAACGGTCGTATTTTTAGCGGACGAGGAAAAAATACTTGCGATATTCGCGCTTGCGGATACCTTGAAAGAGGAAAGCGCGAACGCCGTGGCAGAATTAAAACGTCGAAAAATACGCGTGGGTATGCTCACGGGCGATAACGAAAGCGTGGCAAAGGCGATTGCTACGCAAGCAGGTATCGAGGAGTATTTTGCGGAGGCTTTGCCCAAAGATAAAGCGGATTCGGTGGAACGCGTACGCTCGGTTGGTGGATTTGTGGCAATGGTAGGCGACGGAATTAACGATAGTCCCGCACTCAAAGCGGCGGACGTGGGGATTGCGATGGGAAACGGAACGGACGTGGCGATCGACAGCGCGGACGTAGTGTTATCGCGCGGTGATTTGCGACTTGTGGCAACCACAATCGATTTAAGCAAAGCCACCGTCAAAAATATTCACCAAAACTTGTTCTGGGCGTTCTTTTATAACTGCGTGGCAATTCCCGTGGCGGCAGGCGTATTTGCGTTTGCAGGGGTAACCCTCAATCCTATGATTGCCGCGGCGTGTATGAGTTTGAGTTCGCTGTTCGTAGTTACGAACGCGTTAAGACTCACGAGATTTGGAAAAAAGAAAGAAATGGATAAAAGCGAGGATACGGCTATGAAAAAAACTTTGAAGATCGAAGGTATGATGTGTCAGCATTGTGTGGCGCACGTAACGAAAGCGCTTTCGAGCGTGGAGGGCGTTTCGGCGGTAGAGGTTAATTTGAAAAAGAAATCGGCAAACTTGGAGCTTACGGCGGAAGTAGAAAACGAAACGTTGATCGCCGCCGTGCAAGAGGCAGGCTATGAAGTGAAGAAGATTTCTTAACGAGGAAATGACAAAATAAATAGTTTTTAGGCAAAATAGAACAGAAAGTGATTTTGTGATTATGTTATCATATTCCCAACAAAACATATTGGGAGGGATTCATATGTCGCAAATGTTACTTTTGGATAAACGCACGCAAAGTCTGATCGAGGATTACGTTCCGCAAGGGGATATCCTTGAAGGCGTTGTGTGCTTTTTTTCGGTGTTTTCCGATTATACGCGTGTGAAAATATTATCCGCGCTTGCGATCAGCGAATTGTGCGTAACCGACCTTTCGCGCATACTCGATATCAATCAAACGACCGTTTCCCATCAACTGCGGTTTTTGAAAAGCGCAGGGATTGTAAAATGCAGTCGGCAAGGCAAAATCGTCTTTTATAGCCTGACCGACGATTCGATTAACGACGTTTTATTGAAAGGCATTGAATTTTTAGGCTGTTAAGTACGTTTTTTTCGTGTATTTCCTTGCAAATTTTCGTAATTTGGTATATAATAAAAGTACGAAGTTATGAGCGAGTTGAAAGAAAAACTCAAATTACTGCCCGACAGTCCGGGTGTGTATATAATGCTGGACGAAGACGGCATCGTAATTTACGTGGGAAAGGCGCGCGTATTGAAAAACCGCGTGCGCCAGTATTTCCATACTTCCGCAAAACCCGAAAAGGTTGCGGCGATGGTAGAAAATATCCACGATTTTTACTATATTATCACGCAGACGGAAATCGACGCGTTGGCGTTGGAAAATAACCTTATTAAAAAGTATAAACCCAAGTATAATATACTCCTTAAAGACGATAAAACGTATCCGTATATCAAGGTGCACACGAAAGAGGAGTTTCCGCGCGTTTCGATCACGAGAAAAATCAAAAAGGACGGTAAATATTTCGGTCCGTTTATGGGTGGCGTACGCTGTGGGGATATCCTCGATATCGTCGGATCGGTGTATAACGTGCGCACTTGTTCAACGGTGATTTCGGAAAAGCCGAAAAAGCCTTGTCTTATGCATCATTTGCACCGCTGTCTTGCGCCCTGCGCAGGGCTTTGCTCCAAAGAGGAATACGCCGAACGTATTAAAAAGGCAATTTCCTTTTTAGACGGGAACTATGAAGAGGCGGAAGAAATTCTTCGTGAAAAAATGACGAGGTTTGCAGAGAACGAGGAATTTGAGCTCGCTATGGAGTATAGAGAAAAGCTACAAATGCTTTCCAAGCTCCGATTAAAGCGTATTACTTCGCTCAACCGTTCGATCAACGCGGATATCATCGCTTTGAAAACGAATTATTTATATTCTGCCGTGAACGTTTTGATCACGCGTAGCGGTATTATGCAAGGCGGCGCGAATTTCGCGTTGGAAGACGGTTCGTTTTCCGAGGCAGACGCTTTGACTGCGTTTATCATTCAATATTACACGAATCACGAACTACCCGAAGAAATTATCGTGCAGGCATATTGCGAAAAGGAACTGCTTGAAAATTATTTTCTGGAAAAATTCGGCAAAAAAGTGGAAATCGTACGAGCCAAACAGGGCGTGAAAAAACGTCTTTTGGAAATGGCGGAAAGCAACGCCGCGGAGTATTTATCCAAGTCCGTCAATAAGATCAAGCATAAAGACGATATGACGAAAAACGCCTGCAACCGCTTAAAAGAAGTTTTGGGCTTGAAAAAATATCCCAAGCGTATGGAATGTTACGATATTTCGAATATCAGCGGTGTGGATAAAGTTGGCTCAATGGTCGTTTTCATTGACGGTGAAGCGGATAGAAACAGCTACCGTCGTTTTAAGATTAAAACGGTGGAGGGAGCGAACGATTACGCCTCGCATCAGGAAATGATGCGTCGTCGCCTTGCAAAGCTCGGCACGGAGGAAGAGGAACGCTTTCCAAAACCCGAGCTCATTATTATCGACGGTGGTAAAGGTCAGCTTTCGGCAATTAAGGAAGTATTTGACGAAATGGGCGTGAACGATATCGAACTAATTTCCCTTGCCGAACGGGAGGAAGAAGTATTCACGCTGTTTTCGGAGGAGAGTATCCGTATCGATCACCGCGATTACGCATTGAAAATGCTACAACGCATCCGCGACGAGGCGCACCGATTTGCAATCACGTATTTTAGAAACTTACATTCCAAGCGCAATTTAGCGTCGGTGTTAGAAGAAATCGAGGGGATCGGTAAGAAAAAACAGAAAGCATTGATGGATAAGTTCGGCACGATCGATAAAATTATGAAAGCGAGCGTGGAAGAACTTGCAACCGCCGAGGGAATCGGCGAAGAGCTGGCGAATAAAATTTATAAATTTTTTAAGGAAGAACTATAATATGCGAAAGATAAACTACGGTTTGATCGTTTCCGATTTCGACGGTACGCTCGTGCAAGCAGACGGAAACGTTTCCGAAAAGAATAAAAAAGCCATTCGGCAATATATGGACGACGGCGGTAAATTTGCCATTTCCACGGGCAGATTGCATTACGGGATTTTGCCGCGCGTGAAGGAGTTGGGCTTAAAAGGGCTTGTGTCCTGCTGTCAAGGCGCGGTGATCGTGGATATCGAGAGCGGAGAATTCATTCAAAACAATCCGCTTTCCCACGAAATCACGCTCGCGATCTGTCGAAAAATGGAAGAACTGAATTTGCATTATCACGTATACGGCGTTAAGGAATATTATTCTAATAAAGACGACGACGCGCTCCGTTGGTATGAAAACGCGGTGCGCCATAAAGCGGTGCGCGTAACGGATAAACCGCTTTCTGCGTTTGTGAAAGAAAATAAGATATGCTCGTATAAAATCCTTGCAATGACGCCGCCCGAGGAGAATGCGGAAATTATGCGTAAGCTTGCAGAGGAAAACTTTGCAGGCTGTCTTATCACGAAAAGTGCAGACGTGCTGGTAGAAGTTGTAAATGCAAGCTACTCAAAAGGTACGGCAGTGAAATTTTTAGCCGACTATTTCGGCGTTCCTTTGGATAAGACGATCGGCGTAGGCGATCAATGGAACGACCTGCCGATGATAGAAAGCGCAGGGCTTGGAATCGCGGTAAAAAACGCGGCAAACGAGCTAAAAGCAAAAGCCGTCGTATGCGAATATACGAACGAAGAAAGTGCGATTGCGACAATCATTGAAAAGTACGGTTATACGGAGGAGTGAACGATGAATGGACAGGTTACACAAAGCGTAATGCTCGATAAATTTGCCTACGATCTTAAATTGGAAATCGTCTATATGGGTAGAGGCGTGGTTACGCTCGCAAGTATGAGTGTAGAACGTCCTGGGTTACAGCTTGCCGGCGGATTTTTTAACTATTTCGATTCCCGTCGCGTGATCGTGCTCGGACTTTCGGAATACGAATATCTGCGCAGCTTTACCTCGGAGGAAAGAAAATCGAAAATCAGTCATTTATTAGAACACGGCGAATTGCCTTGTATCATTTTAAGTCGCGATTTGCCTGCACTCCCCGAGCTTGTGGACACGGCAAAACAATTTTCCTGCCCGATTTTCCGTAGTCCGAAGATTACCACCGATCTTATGAGCGATCTTTATATCTATCTTAACCGATTGTTAGCGCCGTCGGTAACCGAACACGGCGTGCTTATGGAGGTATTCGGCGTGGGGATCTTGCTCACGGGTAAAAGTGGGGTAGGAAAGAGCGAAACGGCAATGGAGCTTATCAAGCGCGGACACCGGTTGATTGCCGACGATAACGTGATTATTAAAGAAATTGCCAACCAGCTTTACGGTACTGCGCCCGATATTATCCGTTATTTTATGGAACTGCGCGGAATAGGTATTATCAACGTAAAGAGT
>JAZNEZ010000219.1:0-3970 GCA_045588875.1 Candidatus Scatosoma sp.
GGCGGCGCGTATTTCCGAGGATGTAGGTCGTGAAGAAGATCCCAGCAATCATCTTTTGATGCACGCAATGGGACCTAACGTAGCAGGCGTAATCGGTTCGGCGATTGCGGCAGGTTTCCTGCTTTCACTCTTTTAATTATACGAGGTAAAAAATTATGGAACTTAAATTTGATAACAGAAAAGTATTGCTCACCGAAACGATTTTGCGCGACGCGCATCAATCGCAAGCGGCGACGAGAATGCGTATCGACGAAATGTTGCCCGTTCTCGAACAGCTTGACGAAATCGGTTACTATTCCATCGAGGCTTGGGGTGGCGCAACGTTCGACTCGTGCTTGCGTTTCCTTAACGAAGATCCTTGGGAACGTTTAAGAACGCTCAAAGCGCACCTTAAAACGCCCATTCAAATGTTGCTTCGCGGTCAGAACCTTTTAGGATACCGTCATTACGCAGACGACGTTGTGGAAAAATTCGTTGCAAAGTCGATTGAAAACGGCGTAGGGATTATCCGTGTGTTCGACGCATTGAACGATCCGAGAAATTTGGAAACGTCGATGAAAGCTATTAAAAAATACGGTGGCGTTTGCGAGGCGACGATTTGTTATACGAGCGCAGTCGTAGACGGTAAAGAAGTATTCACGAACGAATATTTCGTGGGACTTGCAAAGAGCTTGGAAGAGCACGGAGCGGACAACATCTGCTTGAAAGATATGGCGAACCTCTTATTGCCTTTCAAAGCCTACGAGTTGATTAAAGATTTGAAAGCGGCGTTAAAGCCTACGACGAAAATCCATTTGCATACGCATAACACCACGGGTACGGGCGATATGGTATACCTCATGGCAATTCTTGCAGGCGTAGATATCGTAGATACGGCGCTTTCGCCCCTTGGAAACGGTACTTCTCAGCCCGCTACCGAACCGCTTGTGGCAACCTTGCAAGGTACGCCTTACGATACGGGCATTGACATCAATAAATTGCTGCCGATTATCAAACACTTCAAGACGGTTGAAAAACGCTTGAAAGACGATAAGATTTTGAACGAAAAATCCAAGGGTATCGACGTAAATACGCTTTTGTATCAAGTCCCTGGGGGTATGCTTTCCAACCTTATCAATCAGCTTGAAAAAGCAGGAAAAGCAGATAAACTTATGGAATGTCTTGCCGAAGTTCCCAACGTACGTAAAGATAGCGGTTATCCGCCGCTCGTTACGCCGTCGTCGCAGATCGTCGGTACGCAAGCAGTGCTGAACGTCGTTATGGGCGAGAGATATAAAATGGTTACCAAAGAAACGAAAGACCTGCTTGCCGGTAAATACGGTACGTTGCCGATGCCTATCGACGAAGAAGTGGCAAAGAAAGCGCTTGGTAATGCAGAAAGAATTACCTGTCGTCCTGCCGATCTTCTTCAACCTGAATATGAAGAAATCAAAAAGAAAGTTATCGAGCTCGGCTATTACGAAAAGGAAGAGGACGTTCTCTCCTACGCCGTATTCGAACAGGTAGCTGAAAACTTCTTCAAATGGAGAGAGGCACAAAAGAAAGGTATTGATAGAGATATGGCGAAATCGGGCGTATATCCCGTTTGATAAATCGTAAATAATAATATCAACGCAACCGACGATATTAGTCGGTTGCGTAACTTTAATCGGTAAAAATCGCCTGTTTGTGAAACTTTTTATGTGAAACAAATCAAAAAAGAGGAATTATGAAAAACGTTTGTGTGATCGGCGGTGGTGCGGCAGGGCTTATGGCGGCATACGCGGCGGCGAAAAACGGGCATAACGTAATTTTGATAGAAAAGAACGAAAAGCTCGGAAAAAAGATATATATAACGGGAAAGGGCAGATGCAACTTCACGAACGATGTTTCCCCCGAAGAATTTGCCCAAAATATCGTACGCGGCGAAAAATTTTTACGCGGCGCGATTTATTCCTTTCCTCCGCAAAAAACAATCTCTTTTTTTGAAGAACAAGGATTGCCTGTGAAAATCGAGCGTGGAAATCGCGCCTTTCCCGTATCCGATCACGCCAGCGACGTTACGAAAACCTTGGAAAAAGCCTGTAAATCGGTAGGGGTAAAGATACGATTGAATGAAAAAGCCGACAAAATTATTGCAGATAAGATTGATATGCCTGACATAGGTATTATACCACGCGTAGTAAAGTTGCAAACGAATAAAGCAACGTATCCTTGCGACGCCGTGATCGTTGCTACGGGGGGATTGAGTTATCCGTCCACGGGCTCAACGGGGGACGGATACGCATTTGCGACAGAGCACGGGCATACGGTAACCGATTTGAAATGTGGGTTATGCGGTTTGAACACGGAGGGCGAGCTTTGCAAGAATTTGCAGGGTTTGACCTTAAAAAACGTAACGCTTACGATAAAATCGGGCAAAAAAATAGTATATGAAGAATTTGGGGAAATGTTGTTTACCCATTTCGGTATTTCCGGTCCGATCGTACTCTCCGCATCGTCCGTAATCAATAGAATGGCGTTGAACAGTTTGACAGCTACGATCGACTTAAAGGCTGCCTTGGATGAACAAACGTTGGATAAGAGATTATTGCGTGATTTCGAAAAATATAAAAACAAGCAAATTACGAACGCGTTATGCGAATTATTGCCCCTAAAATTGATTCCCGAAGTATTAAACGTTTGTGGAATTTCGGAAAGAAAAGTAGTTAACGGAGTTACCAAAGAGGAAAGGTTAAAGCTCGTAAACGTTTTGAAAAATCTGCCGATAAAAATAAAAAGCTTGCGCGGTTTTCAAGAGGCGATTATAACCTCGGGTGGCGTAAGTTTATCGGAAATCAATCCAAAAACGATGGAAAGTAAAAAGGTAAGCGGTTTGAAGTTTTGCGGCGAGGTTTTGGACGTAGACGCGTTTACGGGCGGATTTAATATGCAGATCGCTTTTGCAACGGGATATGCGGCTGGGCATACGATTGTATAAATTTGACAATCAAAAGCTTAAAAGCTTGACAATGCAAGGATTTTTTAGTATAATTTAACCGTAAACGAACGAGGAGAAAGACTATGACGATTATTCGCGGCGCAACGACTATCGATCGGGATTGTAAAGAGGAAATATCCGTTTCTGTGAAAACGCTTTTAGACGAGGTGTTTTCCGTCAACGGCTTACAAAAAGAGGAAATCAGCGGATTTTTATTTTCCCTTACGTCCGATATTCATTCCTACCACCCTGCAAAAGCGGCGAGGGAATGCGGTTACGACTTTGCACCGCTGTTTGCGGCGGTCGAGCCGAATATCGAGGGCGGATTAAAGCTTTGTATTCGATTGATGCTGTTCACCGAGCGTACGGATAAAAAATCCGTGAAACACGTTTATCAAAAGGGGGCGAAAGTTTTGAGAAAGGATATTTCCGAAATTTATAATATCGCGTTGGACGGTCCTGCCGGCAGCGGTAAAAGTACGGTGGCGAAAATTCTTGCAAGGGATTACAATATTTTGTATTTGGATACGGGCGCGATGTATCGTGCGTGCGGCTTGAAAGCGTTGCGAATGGGGATTAGTCCCAAGGATCGGAGCGCGGTAGAAAAAATGTTGCCCGATCTGAACGTGAAAGTGGAATATAAAGAGGGAACGCAGCATACGATACTTGACGGCGAGGACGTTTCTTTGGCTATTCGTGAAAACGCGGTGTCGATGGCGGCGTCGGATATATCCGCGCATCCTGCGGTACGCGTGAAAATGGTGGAAATGCAACGTGAGATCGCAAAGAGTATGTCTTGCGTACTCGACGGTCGCGATATCGGTTCGACGGTGTTGCCTAACGCAAAGTTCAAATTCTACGTAACGGCGGACAGTAAGATCCGTGCGACGCGTCGATTTAAGGAACTTTCCGCGCGCGGTGAGAACGTGGATTTTGATAAGTTACACGCCGAAATCGTAGCGAGGGATAAGCAGGATAGCGAACGGGAATTTTCGCCACTTGTCTGCGCAA
>JAZNEZ010000220.1:0-2550 GCA_045588875.1 Candidatus Scatosoma sp.
TGCAACGACGTCTTCGCCCTGCGCGTTCGTCAAGAACTCGCCCATAAGACCCTTTTCGCCCGTTGCGGGATTACGCGTGAACGCAACGCCCGTACCCGACGTTTCGCCCATATTACCGAACGCCATCATCTGTACGTTGACCGCCGTACCCCAGCTATACGGGATATCGTGGTCCATACGGTAGATATTCGCACGGGGGTTGTCCCACGAACGGAATACCGCTTTCACCGCCTCGAAAAGCTGTTCCTTAGGATCGGAGGGGAAATCTTTGCCGAGTTGCTTTTTGTATTCTGCCTTAAACTGATTTGCAAGGGCTTTGAGATCGTCCGCGTCCAACTCTACGTCTTGGGTAACGCCCTTTTTCTCTTTCATTTCGTCAATGAGCTTTTCAATGTACTTCTTGCCCACTTCCATAACGACGTCGGAGAACATTTGGATAAAGCGACGGTAGCAGTCCCAAGCCCAACGGGGGTTGCCCGATTTTTTCGCAAGCGTGTTGACCACTTCTTCGTTCAAGCCGAGGTTGAGGATCGTGTCCATCATCCCTGGCATAGACGCACGCGCACCCGAACGTACGGATACGAGCAGGGCATTTTCCTTGTCGCCGAACTTCATACCGCAGATATTTTCCATCTTCTCGATATACTGCATAATTTCCGCCTGAATATCGGGGTTGATTTGTCTGCCGTCCTCGTAGTACTGCGTACAAGCCTCCGTAGAGATGGTGAAACCTTGGGGTACGGGCAGACCGATGTTGGTCATTTCCGCGAGGTTCGCGCCTTTGCCGCCGAGAATTTCGCGCATTTTCGCGTTACCCTCGGTGAAGAGATAGCAATATTTTTTTGCCATAGTGTTTATTTCCTCCAAAAATAGATTTTTTCTTCTTGTTTATCGCCAAAAACACCACAAAAAACTCTCGCGCTCTCTTTTCGGGCGCAAGAATTTTTCCGTTTTCGCTTTTCAGCTATTCTATTTTATAATAAATTGAATAAAATATCAAGTCTTTCAACCGCGTTTTGATATATTTTTTCGCGTTTTTATAAAAATTTTTCCTTTTTTCTTACGCTACGGTAAACGTGATCGAAGTATCCCCAGAAACACGGATATAATACTTCGTATTCCGCGTTGCCGTCCACGAAACGGATACCGTCTCATTCCCGTTTTCGTCCACGCCCAAGCTACTCGTTGCTACCGTAGTGCCACTTGCGTTCGTTACCGTAATCGTACAATTCGTATTATACGAGGTTACCGTGCGCGTGCCGTTTTCGGTAGGCGTTAAGTCGTAATAAGCAACCTCCGTTTTTGAATCCAAGTACGCCGTGGTGTGCTGTCCTACGAAAGTGTAAATAGAATCGCTTGTGCCCGTACCCTGCTTACCTGCCGTCCACGTGTCGGGATTGAATGAAGGACATTTCGCCACCACCGTGCCGAGTGCGTCGTTTTCGTACCACGCCGATCTCGCGTAACCACGCTCGGAAAGCTGTGCCTCCCATTTACCCGTTTCCGCGTTCTTTACGAGCGTCGTGCAATACACTTCGTATACGTTCCTATTCGTGGGAATATTATTTTTCTCATTCCAAAAATACCCCGATTCGCCTAAATCAACACTCGTCGTATATAAATACTGTTTGTTCGGCTCGTTGTCGGGAAATTCCAAAAGAAAGGTCAGTCCGCTAGTATCCGTTTGGAAAATACTTGCCATTTGCGTAGCGTCGTACACGTCCATACTGCCGTACGTATCCCAACTCCAATAGCTGTTTTTACGATTTTCGATCTGTTGATTGAGATAGGAATTTTCCGTGTTCAAACCTGCGTCGCTGTTCAAGATCAAATCGATGAGCGTCTGGTGATGTTCCCCCACGACGTTATCGGGCAATACTTCCGCGCCCTCCCAATCGAAAACGTTCGCGTCGAATACGACGTTTCCTGAAACGTTCAAGGGTGGCGTGGAGGCATAAATAAAGCTTGCCGATACGCCTGCAATCGTTCCCACCATCAAAAAGGAGGTAAGACAAAGGGTGATTTTGGAAATACTTCTCATTTCTTACCCTCCTCTGTCTTATTTTGCATAGACGGCGCAGACGGAAAAGGCAAAGGCGCGTCCTTTTCAGGATCGTAGTATACGGGATATAAGTAAATAGGCGGAGCGTAAATATCCCTTCCTTGCGCTTGTCCGGCGAGTGCTTTTTTCTGTTTACTAAGTAAAGCAAACCGTTCCGCTCTTGCTCGCGCTAATTTTTTATCAATAATCGGCGTGGCAATCGTTGCCGCAAGCATTAAAATCATACACAACCACCCTGCCGGCGATTGCATAAAAAGAATAAAACTACCCACAAACGGGACCTTCTGTCCGCGATAAATTGCGCGCATTTGCGAATAACGCACGGGGAAACGGTCGGGGTTTTCCACGGCGTCGCCCTGTAAAAGAAAATACCGTTCGTTCGGGTGTTTTGCATTCGGTTCTTCAATCCCTACGATACGGTGTACGATCAGCATATCGTCCACTTCGTAAACGACCACGTCATATAACTCCAAAGCGAATGGATCGGG
>JAZNEZ010000221.1:0-2177 GCA_045588875.1 Candidatus Scatosoma sp.
TTTTTAATTAGTGGTATTCCTGATGAAGATTTGTTTTATAATAAAAATCGGCATTTGGATTGGCATTTGATTTCAGATAATTTCGGGCATTGTCAAATTAAGCGTATCGGTGGTGCTCGTTCTGACGTTGAATATACGGCAAAATATTGTAGTAAGTACATAACAAAGCAAAATATTAAGATAGGGCGTTATCGTTATTTTTGCTCTAAATCGTTGGAAAAATCGGAGCGTAGTTCTTGTCAAGATATGCGATTGGCTATTGATATTAAAGAATGGCTTGAAGAAAATGGTTTTTTGCCGTATTGCGATACGGTGAAATGTTATGCATATGAATTGCCTGCTCCTGTTTTTCGCGATTTATGGGATAAATTTGGTGATCTATTTATTTGTTTACGTGAAGGTCGTATTCCTAAACGAAAGGTTTATTTAATGCCTCTGAATGATTCTGATTTATTATCGCCTTGGGAGGTTGAACAGTGTCAATTAAACGTAGGATAGGAGCGCCAAAAGGCGGTTGGGTGCATTGGCTCCTATGGAGCTTGCCTCGTGAGTTCAAAGGCGCGTATGCATATGATTTTTACTGCTCTAAGCACGAGGACGAAAACTATGCAAGGCATAATTACACGTTTTATCGAATGAGCGGACGGAAATTGTATGATATATTCGTGATAGTGCAGACTTCGCGCCATTATTGGCACGTAACGTATACGAATATGGAAACGAAAGAGTATCAATATTTCGGCGACGAAAAAACGTCGAGAATAGCGCGCCGAATGTGGTACATATACAAAATTGACGAAAGGAGGGTTAAAGGGAATGGGAGTTGATAAGAAAATTTGTGTTCACGCGTTAAAAGTTCATTCTAAGGAGTGTTCGCATATCTGTACTTGTCTAAAAGCTTTATCGGTACGTCCTACTTTTGCGTGTGAATTTAATAATTGTCCTTTTAGAGTATCGGAAAACCTTGAAAAATTAGGCAAAACAGACAAAATATCGAACGATAGGGAATAGAGAAAAGATTTCGTAAAATGCAGCTTTTACGAAATCTTGACGGTAAAAAACGTGAAATCTAGGGTGGCTTGCTTATTTTAAGCTTTCTTTTATTAAAATCCCGTAAGAATATCCTTCGATTAATATTTCATTTTTGTAAATCGTTTGCGTTAATATATTTTTGTAGGTTTTTGATATTTGTAAACGATACGATTTTGATGTGTTGTTTGTGAAAACGAAAATTTCTTTTTTATTTTTGTAGCGTTTATATACAAGTAAACCGTCTTCTCTGTATAATTCCTTAAAATCTCCGTCTTTGAAAATCATACGAAATTGTTCACGCATTTTGCCCAACAATTCGTAAAATGCAATTAAATCTTCATTCAAGTGCTCCCAGTCGAAACATTGCCGACAAAACGGATCAATATGTCCTTCTGCGCCGTTTTCATCGCCGTAATAGATGCAAGGAACACCTGGGATCGTATATTGCAATACAGCCGCCATTTTTAATTGTTCTATCGCTTTTTTCTTGTTTTCCGCACTTAAATAAGCACTTTCGCTCGCCATTTCCTCTTTATTTTGACAATAAATACCGCCTAAAACGGTTAAAATACGCGCCGTATCGTGCGTGCCGAGAATATTCATAAGACAATCTACCGTTTGCTTGGGATAATGATCAATCAAAAGCCGCATAGTAGCCGACAATTTACTTGCGTCGCCCGATTGAATATAACCGATAATCGCGTCTTTCAGTGGATAATTCATTACGCTATCTAGCTCGTAGCCGTGTAAATATTCTCTACGCTTTGAATACGCAATTTTATTTGCCGCATCCTCCCAAACTTCCCCGATAATAATCGCCTCGGGATTGCTTTCTTTCACCGATTTACGCAATTTTTTCAAGAAAAAATCAGGCAATTCGTCCGCAACGTCTAAACGGTAGCCACCGGTACCGAATTGTAACCATTTTTTCAAAACACCCTTTTCACCGAATATAAACTCTTGATAATCTTCTGAATTTTCATTCACTTCGGGCAAAATATCGATACCCCACCAGCTTGCGTATTTATCAGGAAACTGCTCAAAGGAATACCAACTGTAATACGGCGATTCCTTGGATTGATAAGCGCCAAGCGACGGATAATTGCCGTATTTGTTAAAATATACGCTATCGTCGCCCGTATGAT
>JAZNEZ010000222.1:0-12429 GCA_045588875.1 Candidatus Scatosoma sp.
TATTTCGCTACGGTAGCAAACTATATTCCGCAAAGCGTGTGGCTGGATAAGGATAAGACGCGTCCTACCTACACCCTCTACGGCGAGTTCGAGGACAACGATTTCTCGGTGAAAAACGGCGCGTTAAAAGAGGATTTCGGCGCGCTCGTAATGTGCTACGAGAGCAACAACGACGATAATCAAGTGTATATCGAGCGCAACAGCGGCGGCGTGGCGACGCGTGCGTATGAATACAACAGCGCGACTTCGCAGTTCTATATTTCGCTGGCTACGGATGCAAAGAGCGTAAAAGATAAAGCGGTGTTTGCAACGCTCGACGCAAATAGCAAGGACGATTTGGAAAGTCTGCAAGCGGCGATCACGGCGTTTATCGAAAGCGAATACGACGACGAATCCGATTTCACCACCGATAAATACGGCGATATCGAAGATCCTATCGACGGGGAAAAGGAAGTGGAGTATTCCGTTCCGAACACGCCCATAGTGATTGAGAAAATAACGGTGAAAAAATACTAACGAAAGCAAAAACCTCGGCGGTCGTGCCGAGGTTTTTTTGTGCGTTTTCCGATCAGTTGTGCGCAGCGAGCCAAGCTTTCGCTTTTTCCGCGCCCATTCTCGCAATATCTTCTTTGGGATATTTCGAGCTTGCGCCACCGTTCGTATAAAGGAAATACGAGCCGCTTTCCGTTTGGTACAAGCTTTCCTCGTAGCCCTCGGGACAACCGTACGCGCCGCAGGTAACCTTTTTTACGAGGGTAGCCGTTTCGGTGTCGTACTCTTTTTTACAAATGACCTTTTTCATAATTTATCACCTCTCTTTGATCTTTTTTATACCCTTATTGTATACGAAAACCCCCGTCCGTGTCAAGTCAACGGACGGGGGTTTTTAGAAAAATATCGTCGTTTAACCGCGAATATCGCAGATTTTACCCTGCTCCGTTTTTGCGGTAAAATATACCACCTCGAACAGCCGTTCACCCTTTTTTCTCACCAAGCCGCAAACGTTGGGATCGTCCGTGAGCGTAACGGCGCAAAAATCGCCCAAATACTCCTTGATTTTATCATAGTCGGGCGCTAACTCGTCGGAGAGCATTTCGCGGTAATTTGCCCCGATTAAAACGCTTTCAAAGAACGCAAAGGGCAACAGCTCGTCTTTAATCTTTTCTCTCTCGCTTTCCCCCTTATGCGTGCGCGTTTGGGAGAGGGAAAATTTGGTGCGCTGTACTCCCTTTTCCGAAAGCGACCATTCACACTCGGCAATTCGACCAAGCGAATCGGAGAGGGGTAATATAGCGGTGAGAACGCCGTTTTCCACGCGGTGGGAAAGTACCTTTTCTTGTAAAACACATTCCCCCTTTTGCGTGTATACGGCAAGGGAATCGGGGGATTTCAAAAGGAATAATCCGCTTTCGAAAAACGCCTCGCAGTTGCTAAACGAGGGGGGCAGGGTTGCGACGAAAAAGCCCTCGCGCGTTTCCAACGAGAGTTGCAACGTGCCTTGACGGAAAAGAGTGAGCGTGCCCCCGTCAAAGCGTTTTTGGAGGAGTACTTGCAAGGAAAAATCAGTAGGCGGAAAATCGCGCGCATAGATCGCGAGCCCGTCGGGGAGAAGATAAACTTCACAGCCCTTTGGAGGGGAGAAACGTACGTTTTCCGTGAGAAAAAAAGTAATGGGTAACGCGCCCTCGGGGGTGAAACTTACGAACAAACGGTCTTTAAGGGAAATTTCCGCAAACCGTTCGAAACGGTCGGTAAGCCCGAAATAGGCGTCGCCTATCGTAAGTGCGCAGGGTTGAGAGGATAAAAAATAGACTTTCATAATTTACTTATATTCTTTTCGTGGAAAAAAATGTATAAAATAAAAAAATCCGTCAATAATTTTTTCAAAGATCGGCAATCGGAGGAAAAAATTATGAACAAGATCAACGGTTACACGGAAGAAGAGGCGAGAAACTTGGTGGAATTTATCAAAGAGGGCAAAAGCAAGGGCAAAACGCTTACGTATCTTTTCGAAACCTACGGTCTGCAACGTGGCAGAGCAAAGGGCAGCGTACGGAATTATTACTACACGCTGATGAAAAACGAGAAGAAGGACGAGAGGATCGTCAAGCTCCTCGACGGATCGAGCTTATCCGTAGAAAAGATCCGCGAATTTACGGAAGAGGAAACGGATAAAGTACTTCGGAGCATACTTGCGGAAAAGAGCAAGGGTTTGTCCGTACGTCGCGCCATTTTCAATCTTTCGGGCGGCGACGATAAGCTGATGCTGCGTTTGCAGAATAAATATCGCAACACGCTGAAAAAAAATCCGGCGCGTATTGCGGCGATTGCGGAGAAGATGGGATTAACCGAGGAAGTACAACGGGTAAACGCGCGCGAGGCGAGCAATAAGACCCGTCCTGCGTTAGCCGACAAGGATTTTCTCCGTAGACGGTTGGAAAACGAGATCAACGCGTTATACGACCGTTTGGCGCAAGCGTTAAAGGCGGAGAACGAACGCCTGCGCGCGGAAAATAAAAAACTCAAAGACGAGTTGCTTGCAAAGTGAGAGAAAACCGACCGTTTGACAACGGTCGGTTTTCTGTTTTAGCTTTCCGATTTTTTAGCGCGAGCCTTGCGCGATTTGGTTTCCGCTTTGGAACTCTCCGCCTCGTCGTCCTCGTTCATTTCGTCAAACGCACGGAGCTTTTCGTCCAAGAGCTCGTCGAGCTTGGCTTGTACTTCTTCCTGACTTCTTTTCACAAGCGTACGCATTTTATAATTATTCGCCGTGATAAGCGCGCCGCAAACGCCGCCGAGCAGAAGTCCGATCGCAAATTTTTCCATAATTCCTCCTCGAAGAAAACGCCGCGAACGGGCGTTTTTCCGTTTTGTAGGAATAGTATGTGAAAGAATACGAAAACTATGCGCGTTTTATTCTAACTGCATAGCCTCGTCGCTGTTTTCGTATTCCTCGTATTGATGGCAGAACTCTGCGAACACTTCGTCCATCAATTGTTCGTCGTCAAGGGTAGCAAGGCGTTTGTCGTCGCCCTCGCCCTCTAAACGGAACATAACGACCTCGTCCTCTTCTTCTTCAGTTTCGGGCTCGGCTTTCTGGAAAAAACAATACCACTCGCCACGGTATTCGATCGTGCCGACGTGTACGTATTTTTCGCTGTTGCCCTCCTCGTCTTCCAGCTCCACGATACGTTCTTCTTCCTCGTATTCTTCGTTTTTGATTTCGTCTTTCATAACGTTCTCCTTTTCCTGATTTTTCTTTCTTTTGAGATAACTTTCAAGGATAAACGACGCGGCGATTGAATCCACCGTCTGCTTGCGCCGATTCTGTTTCACACCGCTCATCATCTGCGTTTCCCGTGCCTCGGCGGTGGTAAACCGCTCGTCTTCTAGCTCGATAGGGATTGCGGTTGCACTGCGGAGTGCGTCGATAAAGCGGCGCGTTTTTTCCGTTTGTTCGCTTTCCGTGCCGTCCGTGTTCACGGGCATACCGCACACGATCACGCCCACAGCCTTATTTTCCGCGAGCTTTGCGATCGCTTGCACGTCGGCGCGGAAATCACGGGTACGGAAATAAGTGTCGCAGGGCATAGCGTATTCGTTGAACGGATCGCTCACGGCAACGCCGATTCGTTTGTCGCCTATATCGAAGGCTATCGCTCGTTTGGTTATCATAACATCATTATACCACAAAACCGCGCGCCCGTCTACCGTTTGAAAGGGGAAAAATCCCGTTTTTTATTGCAATCGCTTGACGGTAACGGAGAAAAAGTTGTATAATGAAACTATATCAATTATTAAAAGGAAAAAATGGATTATGGAATTGTTGATAGGAAACGTTTTAATGCAGATTTTGCTTTTTATCGGCGTGGTTTACCTCGTAGGGTACGTGATTTCTCTTTTGAACCGTCTGTTTTATAAGCTTGTGAATCACAGCAAAGCCGTTTGCTATGCAACGGGCTTTATCGGTACGCCCATTCACGAGCTCAGCCACGCGCTTATGTGCGTGGTGTTCAGGCATAAAATTCAAGAGATCAAACTCTTTCAGGTGGACGACGAGAACGGCGTGCTCGGTTACGTGCGACACAGCTATAACCCGAAAAAGATTTATCAACGGATCGGGAATTATTTCATTTCCGTCGCACCGATCGTGTGCGGAACGTTGGTGTTGTATCTCCTCATTAAATTACTGCTCCCCCAAACCTTTACGGTAATGAGTGGGTATTTGACTTCGTTCTCGCAGTACGCCTCGAAAGGACTGACGTTGCAAAATCTGAGCCACCTTTTCAATGCGCTTACGGGTATGGCGGAAACACTGTTCACCGCGTACACGGTAGGGGCGTCTTGGTGGATTTTCGTCGTTTTGGCGTTGTGTATTTCCCTGCACCAAAATTTAAGCGGAGCGGATATTAAAAATTCGCTTTCGGCGTTGCCTATTTTGGCGCTCGTATTGATCGCCGTGAACGCGGTGTTGTATTTTATCATTCCTTCGGCGTACTCGTCCTTCGTTGCGACAATGAACACGGCAGGCGGATTTTTAACCTGCGGTTTATTGCTTGCTTTAATCTGTTCGCTGATCCCCGTGGTGGTCGCGCTCGTGTTTAGAATTTTGAGAAAAATATTTTTGCGCCGATAAATTTTGAAAAAGTATTTCCTATAAACGCTTAAAGAATTGACATTCAAAAAAGCGAGTGCTATAATAATGAAAGTATTTTTACTAAACGATAAAAATTAAGGAGTACAAAAATAATGAATTACAGAGAAGAATCGCTGAAAAAGCACGGCGAATGGAAAGGCAAAATTGAAGTGGTGGCAAGAGTGCCCGTGGATTGCAGAGAAAATCTTTCTCTTGCGTATACCCCGGGGGTTGCCGAGCCGTGTATGGCGATTCATAAGGACGTTGAAAAAAGCTTTGAGCTCACGCGCCGTTGGAATACCGTACCCGTTATCACGGACGGTACGGCAGTGCTTGGGCTTGGCGATATCGGACCGGAGGCGGGTATGCCCGTTATGGAGGGAAAGTGCGCGCTGTTTAAGGCGTTTGGGGACGTAGACGCCTATCCGCTTTGCATTCGCTCCAAGGACACGGAAGAGATCATTCAAACGATCAAACTGCTTGCAGGCTCGTTTGGTGGCGTTAATTTGGAAGATATCGCCGCACCCCGTTGCTTTGAAATCGAAACGAGATTGAAAGAGGAGTTGGATATTCCCGTATTCCACGACGATCAACACGGCACGGCAATCGTTACGGCGGCGGCACTTTTGAACGCGTTGAAACTCGTAGGTAAGAAGATAGAGGATATTCACGTGGTAATCAACGGTGCAGGCGCGGCAGGTATTGCAATCGCTAAATTCCTTCTCGCTTTCGGCGTTAAGGACGTGGTGGCTTGTAGCAGTAAGGGGATTATCGTAGAGGGCGACACGCGCTTTAATGCGGCGCAACAGGAGCTTGCAAAGATTACGAATAAACGCCGTTTGACGGGTGGTTTGGAAAATGCAATGAAGGGCGCGGACGTGTTCGTAGGCGTTTCGGTCGCAAATTGCGTTACGAAAGAAATGGTAAAATCGATGGCGGATAAGCCTATTCTGTTCACGTGCGCAAATCCCGTGCCGGAAATTTTGCCCAAGGACGCGTTCGAGGCAGGCGCGTATATCGTTGGTACGGGGTCTTCTGAATACGCGAACCAAATCAACAACGTACTCGTATTCCCTGGGTTGTTCCGCGGTGCGCTCGACGTACGGGCGACGACGGTAAATCAAGAAATGATGATGGCGGCGTCGCGAGGGATTGCGGCTTGCGTTTCGGACGAAGAATTAAAGCCCGAATATATCCTGCCTTACGCTTATGACAAACGCGCGCACGAATCGGTTGCCAAAGCCGTTTCCAAGGCGGCAATGGAAACGGGCGTGGCAAAGATAATGAAATAAATTTTAGTTTTATTTTTATTTGTTTTACCTTATATATCCAACTTGAATCTTTCACAAATATATGGTATAATCATTTTACCGACAAATAAGAATTTAATGAAAGGGTGAAAATGTATGGATAAAGAAACTATTGGAACCGTACTATCTGTTGCAAAGCAATGGTGGTTAAAGGTGAATACGAAACCTGTACGAATTGGTGCCTTGGACAGTGCAACCTTTCCGCATATCATTAAAGTGCAGTATGTTGTAGATGGAAAAACCCACACTAAGAGAAAATGGATAGGTGCAGGTAAAGCAGTTCCTGCTGTTGGAAGCAAACTGACAGTTCTTTATTGTTCCAACAAGCCGAGCAAAGCAAAAATCCTTTAATTAAACAAATTCCAATTTGTTGAGTTGGTTTTAGATTAAAAACTAAATAATTTCAAAGGGCAGGGAAGTAAAATTCCCTTCCCTTTTTATTTTTGAGCATAAAAAACAACGTAAATCAAACCTTTCGGTTCAACTTACGTTGTAAGTGGTGCTCGTGGCCAGACTTGAACCGGTACGGTCGTTAAACCGAGGGATTTTAAGGCAAGGTTGGCAAATTTACAAGGCGGTAAAAAGTGCGAAAACGGGGCGATTTTGCACGAAAATAATATCGAAAAGCCCCAAAATCTAAATTTTTACAAAGATGTGACTTTTGCTCTTTTTCTTGTGTTTTTTATAACTTCCCAGATTTTCCCAAGGTTTTCCGCCGTTTTAGGCTTTTACTTGAAAACCGTGAATCCCTTGAAAAACCTGACGAAAATCAGGTTGTTCATAGTATTGGGTATTTTTTGGGAACTTCGCAAAATCCTTTGCGTCTAAAAAACGGAAGGATTTTTTTTCGTATAGAGCACTTTTCGTGGTTTTACATACTTCCCAAAGAAATGACGGAGAAATCAAGGATATTTAGAACGTGGTTTTTAACTGTATCTTTTATTTGCATATAGCACTTGAAAAAATAGTGTAAATTAATTTTTAAGAAAATATTGCATAGTAAGAATATTTTTAAGAAAATATGTCAAATATAACATAAAAACAATTGCTAAAACCAATTTTTTATTGTATAATTAATATGCAAGGGAAATAAAATTCTAAATAGGAGCGCTATTATGAGTGATTTTCAAAGTTATCTTGATAAAGCATTAAAGAACTTGGATGTAAATGCTACAAAAAAAGAAGACGATTCTTTACAAATAATTGACTATGATATAGCAAAAGAAATAAGCGAATTGATGGTATCGGTAAGAAAAGACCTTAATATGTCGCAAAAGCAATTATCTCAAAAAACAGGCATACCGCAAGCAAATATAAGCAAAATGGAAAATGGAAAACTTTTGCCGAGTTTACCGATATTAAAAAGATTGTGTGATGGACTTGGTAAAAGATTGGTAGTGGATTTTGTGGATTTCGAAGAGAGATTGGAGGATTAATATGGCAAAATATTTAAAAGATTTATTTATCGGACAATATAGGGGAATTAAAAATTTGGAGTTAAACGAATTGAATCGTGTCAACGTTATTGTTGGCGATAACAATTCGGGTAAATCATCTATATTAGAAGCTGTTTATTTATTGCGTGCACCATTTAGCTTTGATAATGTTTTACGTACGGCAAGAATGAGAGATGTCGGCATTTTTACTGGTCCGAATCTTTATACAAATTTTTTAAGTATTTTTCCTAAAAATAGCGAGGTTCAGAAGATTTATATTCAATCCATCGGAGATGCTGGGGATATTTCTTTAGGGATTGAAGGGGAAGAAAAATCGGTGTTGATAGAAGAAAAAGACGTGCAAATTTATCCGTCTTCTATTAGATCGGGTTATACGCAAAGATTGCTTGGTCAAGAAGCGTCTGCATTTGTGGGTAGAATGTTTTCTTCTATTAATTCGAAAAGTAAAGAAACGGATATTAGACTTACAAATTATAGCAGATATTCGCTTTCAAGAAATAATCGAGACATTATTATAAATATTGACTATTTATCTCCCATTTCTCATATTACGGAGAATGCGTTTAATAATATTGTCAAAAATGATATGTATAAAGATATTTGCATTCAATTAATACGCCTATTTGATACCGATATTGAGGATTTGGTATATGTCAAGGATGATAATTCTTCCCGAGCTGTAGAATACGTTAGAAGCAAGAAAAAAGGATTAATGCCATTATCTACCTATGGTGATGGTATTAAAAAAGTTTTGTCTTTAGCAAACGGGATAATAAAAGCGCAAGGTGGCGTTTTATTAATTGATGAAATTGACACCTCTATTCATTATAAGTATTATGGTGAGATTTTTAATTTCCTAATAAAAGCTGCGATGAAATGGGATGTTCAAATTTTTATCACGACGCACAGTTTAGAAGCCATAGATGAGATTTTAAACACACAAAATTATAACGGAAAAATTGATAAAAGGCACGATTTAATAAATGTAATCACCTTAAAGAAAGACGTTGAAGGTGATTTAAGGGTGCGCTCTATGAAAGGCTCTGAAGTTTACAGGAACAGAGAACTTTTCGGTTTTGAGGTGCGTTCATGATAAGAATTATTTTATGCGAAGGGGAAACGGACGCAACATTATTGGGTTTATATTTAGAAAAAACAACGTCTTGGAGATATAATACTGAACGCAACCCGAAATTAAAAATTAATATTCCTCAAACTGTTCCGCTTAGCAATAAAAAATCATTTAATTATATTAAAGATAAAGAACACCTTCTTATTTGTGCTGTTGGCGGGAAAGATAATTTTGGTGGTTTTTTTGCGGAATATTTATATCCAATGATTGAAACAGCGCAGCTTGGAGAAACGGATTTCCGCATTGCCGTGATGACTGACGCGGATGAGCGAACGGTGCATGCCATAGAAACAGATATTTTAGAACAATTGTCACCCAATATAAAAAGTATAAAAAATAATACTTGGAAGAAGAATATTTTATCGAACAAGTATCAAGAAAAGGCGAATGTTAATTTTTTATTAACGGTCATTCCGCAAGAAGGCTCAGGGGCATTAGAAACGGTTCTTTTAAATGCATTGGCTGAAAGAGATGAGGGTAAATACATAATTGAAGAAAGTGAAAAGTTTATTAATGAATTAGAACCTGTATCGTATTTGTCAACAGATAGATTAAAATTAAAATCTAAATTAGGAGTGGCCTTGTCTGTTTTTTATCCCGACAAAGTATTTGCTCAATTTGATGAGCAACTTCAAATCGTTGACTGGGGAAAGTCAAAAGAGCTTGCAAAATGTTTAAGCGAAATCATAGAAATCTAAGTTAAGGGATAATTAAATTATTAGTATTTAGGACGCAGTTTGTAGAGCTGCGTCTTTAAATCAGAAGATAAGGGGTGACGGAAAAAATAAACCGTCACCCCTCAAATTTTTATACGCAGTAAACAAAGGGAAAGGGATTTTTAAAAACATTTGATGCGGTGTAGAAAAATATCTTTACTTTTTATTGATATTGTGCTATAATAAGTAAAGATTTAGGAGCAAAATATGGTTTCTTACGATTATTTAGTAAAGATTTTGAAAGAAAACGGATTAAAAAAGTCCGATTTGACAAGGGTGTTGGGTATTTCTTCTCGCACAGTTGCAAAGATTGGAAAGGGCGAGAAAATTGCCGATAACGTTTTGCGGAAAATTGCGAAATATTTCGCTTGCCGTGTGGAAGATTTGTGCCGTGAAGTTTGCGATAATCCCGTTTTACAGGTCTTGCGTGAAGAAATGGAAAGCAAAATTTCGGGCGGGCTGTACCACGAAATGCAGGTGCGTTTGACGTATAACTCTAATCGCATTGAAGGGAGTAAACTGTCCGAAGACCAAACCCGTTTGATTTTTGAAACGAATACAATCGGGGCGGAAGACGGTGTTCCCGTTGACGATATTATCGAAACGAGCAACCATTTCCGTGCGATTGATTTTGTGATAGCGCATGCGGAAGAAGAACTGACGGAAACGTTTATTAAAGAGCTACACCGTATTTTGAAAACGGCAACGTCTGATTCCCGTCTTTCTTGGTTTAGGGTTGGCGATTATAAGTCGAAACCGAATACGGTAGGTGGTGCGCCAACCGTTTCCCCTAACCAGGTATGCGGTGAAATGCGAAAATTACTTAGTTGGTACGCAGGGATAGAGGATATTTCCTTTGAAAATATCGTAGAATTTCACTACCGATTTGAAAAAATTCATCCGTTTCAAGACGGCAACGGCAGGGTTGGTCGTTTGATTGCGTTCAAAGAATGTTTGCGTAATAATATCGTTCCTTTCATTATTGAAGACTGCAAAAAGATGTTCTATTATCGTGGTTTGCGCGAATGGAACAACGAAAGGGGATTTTTAATCGAAACCTGCCTTGACGGACAGGATATCTATAAAGCGTTATTGAAATATTTTGAAATTGAGATAAGGAGTTAAATATATATTAGAAGTTGGAATGAAGGCACCCAATTTTATGTTGCCCGATAAAAACGGGAATATGGTTTCTTTGTCTGATTTTCTCGGTAAGAAAGTGGTTTTGTATTTTTACCCGAAGGATAATACGCCCGGGTGTACAAGACAGACGTGCGCGTTCGCGCTCAAAAATAAGGAAATTGAAAACAAAAACGCGGTGGTTATCGGCATTAGTAAAGATAGCGTTAATTCGCACTTGAATTTTGCGACCAAATATAATCTACCGTTTGTATTGTTGCCAGATAGTGAACTTTCGGCTATTCAAGCGTACGGCGTTTGGCAAGAGAAAAAGCTGTACGGCAAAGTGGGTATGGGCGTTGTAAGAACGACGTTTTTAATCGACGAACAAGGAACAGCGCAAGCGGTTATTAAAGAAGGTATTAAATTTCATTGATACACCTAACGAAAAAGCCAAGGATGAAGTGATAGAGATTATTTTACGTGCATCTGCGGAAAGTATTACTTTGGAACGGTTGAAGAAGATTTCTTTTAACCGTGAGCACAAGAAGACAATGGAAGAAGAAGGGCAGAAGTATTTGAAATTTACCAAAAAGGAGATATCAATTATGCCCGATTATTTACAAAGGTTGTTTGCAATCGACGAGAAAATCGTCACTTATAGAATTATCGACGGTAATTATTACCAAGCCCGATACCGTCGGGACGGCTTGAATATCACGGCGTCATCCAAAGAT
This sequence comes from Candidatus Scatosoma sp., assembly GCA_045588875.1. GTDB lineage: Bacteria > Bacillota > Clostridia > Christensenellales > Borkfalkiaceae > Scatosoma. The sequence goes on from JAZNEZ010000222.1 coordinate 11,108, forward strand.
TTCGGCGTGATGAAACAAAAATTCATCGCAAAGTTTAGAAAAGCTATCGAGGAAAAGCAGAATAAAAAATATCCGATATTTGACGAGTTCGCAACGGAATGGATTCGCATCAAAAAGCAAACGGTGAAAGAAACCACTTATCGTTCCTATGCAATGATGGTGAACGCGCATCTGATACCCCATTTCGGGAAAATATACATCAACGAAATCACCCGAAAAACGGTGCAGGACTTTTTGTTCGGTCTTGTCGAGGAACGAAAAAACAGAACGGCGCACAAAATTAAACAGTTATTGTCGAATATGTTTATTATGATTGCCGACGATTACGAGATTAAAAACCCCGTAAACAAAGTCGTCTTGTCGCCGTACGTCGTCAAGAAAGGGCGCGCTTTCACGAAGGCAGAAGAAAAGCATATTCTCGAGTTTTGCAAGGAATATTCGCATTATCAAGGCAATTCCGCAATCCTGCTCCTGCTTTACACAGGAATGCGTGTAGGGGAGTTGAAGTCCGTACAGGTGTACGAAAACTATCTCACTTGCGTTTCAGAGAAAACTAGAAGGGGATATGCGGAAGTTGTGCGAAAAATCCCGATTTCCCCGATGTTTAAAAAAGTGTTGCCGATGATAGATTTTGAAATCATAAAAGGGATTGGGGTCTATACGGCGCAGGATGCGTTAAAACGGATTTATCCCGATAGACACGTACACGAATTCCGTTATACCTTTATCACAAGGGCGAAGGAATGTGGATGTAATCCCAAAGCGGTTATGCTTTGGTCGGGGCACGAAATGGACAGCGACGTGAAAACGAGCCGAGTGGATAGGGGCTATACCACCTATTCGGAAGAATACTTATTCGAAGAAATAAAGAAGTATGAATATGAGCTGTAATATGCATAAACACCGATATTATGCATAAAAAGTGAATATTTTAGAAAAAACGCCGAAAAAAGCACAAAAACAGCGAAATTTTTTGCCCAATTTTTGCCCAATGCAAAGAAAAAGGGTAGAAATTCGAAGATTTTACCCCCAATTCTGGTGCACCATTTGAAAACAAGGTTGAACTTTCAAGCTCTTCAAGTTTAATGGTTTCCTCTTTTCCGTTTACGTTATATACTATTTTGAAATCGTCGTCGCTTACGTATATCGCATTAATAAACGTGTCGATGATTTTTCTTTTCCCGTCTTGCTTGCTTACGTCTATCTTGCGGAAATTATGTAGTGCCATTCTAAAATGGTCTTGCGAGAAGATGGGCGTTTTTATCTTTTCTTTTGCGATTGCCTCGCCAATTTCGTCACGCTCTTTTTCAAGTTCGCCTAAA
>JAZNEZ010000223.1:0-5405 GCA_045588875.1 Candidatus Scatosoma sp.
GGGTGATAAAGCTGTCGTGCTTTTCGGCGGTAATACCCGTCATCGGCTGGAACCAATGGGTGTAATGGGTTGCGCCGAGCTCGACCGCCCAGTCTTTCATAGCGCAAGCCACGGCGTTCGCCACGGATAAATTCAAACTTCTGCCGTCCTGAATGGTGCGTTTCAACGCCGCGTAAACGTCCTGAGAAAGACGTTCTTTCATCACCTTATCGTCAAATACCATCGAACCGAAATATTCAGCCACACCTGCCATAACTACTTTTTCTCCTTACGTATCAGATAGAAATATTATACTCTATATATGCCCGTTTGTCAACATTTTCAACGGATTCGTCGGTAAAATTTACTCGTTTTGCCGTTTTTGCATTCTTTTCCAGTTGTAGAACGCGTAAAGATCGTTGAGAAGAAAGGCGACGAAACAGACGACCATCGGCAAATACGCAATGGAAACGAAAGAGGAGAACACCCATAACACGATTAGAACGATATCGTTTGCGGCGTAGGCGAGGGCGTAGAAGGGACTGCGTAAGATAATGAGCATTGAGGCAAGAAAGCTCGTCGTTACGGAAATCGTGCTCACGAGCAGATTGTTGGTATTAAAAAAGCGAAGAATAAAATAAAAAGCGACGGTAACGAGAATGGTGGAGAACACGAGCCAAAACCATTTCATCGCGGACATGGTAGCCACCTGCACTTCGTTTTTGCCTTTTTGAGAGGGATTTTTCAGCCAGCTCACGCAGGCCACGGCGGCGGCAGGCAGACTCATTCCAAGATAAGTAATCATTTCCCCGTAATAGCGTTGTTCCAAGGAAACGAGGGCGTATAACACGGAAAACACGATCACGAAAAATTGCCCGACCACGTTTCCTTTGGCGATAAAGATAAGTGCGGTCACGCCGAGGAGGGAGGCGATCAAGGTAAGGATATGAAATTCTCCGCCAAGCAAAAACGACAGCGCGATCACAGCGACCGAGCCTATCCAAAGCGCCCATTCGAAAGGTGAAAAATAACGTAATTTCATAACGGCAGGAAACTCCTAAAAAAATTGCGCCCCATTGCGTATCTTCAAAGACCTAACGAAACGCAATGCGAACGCACCATTCGCAACCACTCGGTAGCGGTATATATTCGATTGAGGTGGAACGGTCATTCATAATCGTTCCACCGTTGGCGCAGAGAAGAGGATTCGAACCTCCGGATACGTTCCCGCATCACACGATTTCCAATCGTGCTCCTTAAACCACTCAGACATCTCTGCAAGAATAGGGTTGCACACGCAACGCCTATTTATATTACTGTATTTTTTGAAAAAATGCAAGCATTTTCACCGCGCTTTTTCAAATTTCCAAAAAAATCTTTTGCGGTCAACCTTTGTAGCAATCGCACGCCGTGCCGGTGGGCAAAAATCCCGTATCCGAGCACTTTTGGCAGAGAAATTGGGGTACAAGATCGCCCTCCTGCATACCCACAGCGGACAAAATACCTTTCCGCTCGTTCAAAAGCGACTGTTTTTTCTCCGTCAACGCAGGCAGATTTTTCGGTTCGAACACCTCGGCTTTGGCGAGGGCGAGTTCCATTTTGGAAAGCTCGGCGGAAATTTCCTTAAACCGCGCGTTTTTATTCGCTTTGGCAAGATATTTATCCGCGCGCGTTTGCGCCTTTTCACGGAGCAATGCGTAATATCTTTCTCTGTCGGCTTTGGCGTTTGCCGCGACCACCGCGGCGTTGCTAACAAACGTACCTCGCGCCGAACCGCCCGAAGAAGGGATATTTTTCAGCTCGAAAACGTTCGTTTCCTTCCATTCGGAAAGAATTTTATTCATATACGGTATCGGGCTTGCGCTGCTACAACTCCGCCGCGCCGCCTCCAAAATCATCTCTTCCGAAAATCCCCATTCGCGCCACGTTTTCACAAGCGCAAGGTTGGCGGCGGTTTTTCTTATCGCACCGCATACCTCTTGAATTTTCGCAAATAACTTCAAATCGCCGTTCTGTTCCTGTAAGAACGCTTTCACACTCTCTTTCGTAACCGCGCCACTTCCAGCCAGCTTTTCCACGACCGCGTGCATTTCCTCAAAACTACCTCGACCGTTTTTGAGGCAGAATAACGCAATATCGAGCAAAGCGGCGTCCTCAAAGCCAAAGCCGCACCATTTTTCGATATACTCCTCGATATACGGGGTAGGATTACTCACTTTCACGCCCAGCTTTCTCCCCACGCGGAACGCAAGATTTGCCATACTCTCTCTCGCCTGCAAAAATTCCGAAATACCTTTCGCGTCTTTCAAGCCTCGCTCGTAGAGCTCCTCCAACGTAATGTCGAGGATATTCATATTACCGCGCTTTAATCCCTTGGCGGCGGCGATCACGCATTCCTTTGAAAATAACAGCGTTTCCGTCCACTTGCGATAGAGGGAATATTCACTCTCGTCAGGCACACGTTGCGTCGCTCCCGACAGCCCCAACGCGACGAATACGGCGATCAGATCCCCCTCGTGCGCGTTGTAAGCGGAAAGCTCGCGCTCCACCTGCTCGTATGTCAAAGCACCGCCGCGGATCAACTTTTTCGCCTTGTTGAAAATGTAAGAGGGGGACACCCCGTCGCCCTGCTTGTTGATGCAGTATTCGGCGATAAGCAGTAACGCCTGCGGTTGAATGGAGGTTTCTTCGAGAAAACGCATATATTTGAGATAATCCCCCGAGGATACGAATTTTCCCACTCGTTGCATTTTACGTTGTAATTCCTTGTTAAAATCGGCGTACTGCTCGTAGCGCACCTTTTTCGGTCGTCCGAGCGCAGACTTCACGGGCAAATACTGCACGGCGAACGGGGCTTTGGAGATAACCTCGACGAGATCGTAATCCTCCCAAAAGGCGAACGCGTCAGCGATTTTGTCCTCGGTCGTTTTGAGTACTTCCGCCATCGACTTCAAGGTAAAATCGGCGTCGGCGTTTTTGCAAAGGTATAAGCCGTAAAGATAGACCTTTACGGCAAACCCGTCCGCCTCGGGTAAGTATTTCGTAATGAACTTGTTTTCGACGGTAACGTAGGAATTACCGTCGCAGTCCTTGGAAAAGGAGCAAAACGCCATAATCCGCCTCCGTATTTTTCATTGAGAAAAATTTTCTTCTTTCGCAGTACTTTTCTTGATTTCTTCGAAGAAATAGTGTATAATAAAATAGTATGAGTATACCGCTTAGGCGAGCGGCGTAAAAACATTATACCCTTTTTCCAAAGGAAAATCAAGCGGCTTTGCCCTGATTTTTAGAAAAAGCGAAAAAAAATACGGGCAGGAGGTAGCGGAGAATGAGAATTTTGCATACGTCCGACTGGCACGTCGGCAAACGTCTTATGGGCCGCGACCGCCTTGCAGAGCAAGCGGAAGTCCTCGACGAGATCATAGCTGTTTGCGAGGAAGAGAAAGTAGAGCTCGTTCTAATCGCCGGCGACGTTTTCGATACGTATATGCCCAGCGCCGAGGCAGAGGAGCTGTTCTTTTCCAAAATCAAGCTCGTCGCAGGGAAAAACCGCGCGGTACTTGTGATTAGCGGCAACCACGACGACGGCACGCGCCTGTGCGCGGTAGCGCCCTTTTCCGAGGAGCAGGGGGTGTATATCGTAGGCAACGCAAGAACGGCGATTTCCACGCAAAAGAGCGCGCGAAAAGTCCGCCCTTGCGCGTCGGGTAAAGGCTACGTAGTTTTTGAAAACGACCGCGGTGAAAAGACGTTCATCTCAACCCTGCCCTATCCCAACGAGGCAAGATTTAAGGAAGAAAAATCCGATTTGCCGTACGTGGAGCGTATGAAACGTTGGATCGACGAGGGAGAGGGTGGGAACGTGGATAAGCTCCCGTCGGTGTTTATGGCGCATATCTTCGTAGCAGGGGGTGCAGTATCGGATAGCGAACGCGAGATCGATTTAGGTGGCGCACGCGCAATCCCTACGAGCGCACTGCCCAAGAGCGACTATATCGCGCTCGGACATTTGCATAAAAAGCAAAAAATGGGCGAAAGACATTGTTATTACAGCGGCTCGCCCTTGCAATATTCCTTTGACGAGCGCGCGGATAAAGGGGTTAAGGTATTCGATCTGACGAAAAAGGGCGTAGAAAACCTGCGCGATATACCGCTTACCAAGGGCAAAAAGCTGGTAAGATTAGAGGCGGCGTCCACGGAGAACGCGGAAATACTCCTCGCGGCGTACCCTGAAAACCTCGTGGAAATGAAACTCATTCTCACCGCGCCTTTAACCTCTGCCGATAGCGCAAGGCTCGCCTCGCACGAAAACCTCGTTTCGCTGATTGCGGAAGTACGCACGGAAGAAACGTTGCAGTTGGAAAGCAGAAAGGGACTGACCGATTCGGCATTGTTCGACGCGTATTATAAAAGCGCGTATAACGCCGAGCCCAAATCCGAGCTCAAAACCCTGTTTTTGAGCGTACTTTCCGAAATGCAGGACAAGGAGGGCGGCGTATGAAACCGGTGTATCTGGAATTTTGCGGTATCAACAGCTTTTCCGAAAACGCGAAAATCGATTTCAAAGCCCTGCTTTCAGGGGGCGTGTTCGGTATTTTCGGGGATACGGGCAGTGGAAAGAGTACGATTTTAGACGCGATACATTTCGCGCTTTACGGCGAGATCGACCGCGTTCCCAAATCGTTTAACGATTGCATAAACTATCGTAGCGAGGGAGCGAGCGTAACGTTCGATTTCGAAATTGCGACGGAGGGCGCAAGGTGCACCTATCGAGTAAAACGGGAACGCAAACGCAAGAACGGTACGACGAAAGCGTATCTCTACGAATATACGAACGAGGGCGGACAGCTTGCGCTTGCCGAGGGCACGCGCGAGGTAGACGAACGGTTGGAAAAGATTATCGGATTGAGCTTTGCCGATTTCAAAACGTGTATCGCTCTGCCCCAAGGCGACTTCGCCGCGCTCGTGAAATCGACGACGGGGGATCGCGTAAAACTCGTTGCAAGACTTTTCAACCTCGAAAAATACGGCGAAAGATTATCCAAAGCCGTGAACGAACGTTACTACACGGCAGAAGAAGAGGTCAACCTCATCAAAGCGAAGATGGGCGAAAACGAAGGTGGCAGGGACGAGTTGATTCAAGAAACGCAAGAAAAAATCACCACGGAAAAAACCGCGCTTGCCCTTGCCAAAGAAATGTTGGAACGCGCGGAAAAAGGATATCGCGAGGCGGAGGAATTTGCCAAAGCAAAACGTGATTACGAAAGCTTGCGCTTAAAATTGCAAACCCTGCAATTTGAGCTCCCCGAAATGGAGCAAACGCAAAAACAGCTTTCCGTTCTGCCCAAAGCACAGGCGGTGGCGGAGAAATCGCAGGAACTGAAAACGGCGCTTGCGGAAGAAAAAACGGCGATAGAAAACGCCGT
>JAZNEZ010000224.1:0-9304 GCA_045588875.1 Candidatus Scatosoma sp.
TAATAAATTTATATTTTCACTAAATTTAGATTAAATTCATAAATTTTTTATCGCTTTTTTGCAATATATCTATAATTTTTAGAATTTTCAACATATTCTGTATTGAAAGTCAAGGAATTTTATGATAAAATTTATGTATAAGGTGAAAAAATTTGCTTTTTAGTTAGATTCGTATTTTTTTCCAATTCCTAACTCGGAAAGAATGAACGCCTACGAAAAAATTTCACCCCATGGGGTGTTTGCCATGCAAATGGCAAACAAAAACATCTAAAAGAAAAATTATATAATATAAGGAGATTTCAAAGATGAAAAAAAGAATGGCTCGCTCCGTTGGAGCAATCGTGTTGTGTACCTCTATGGTTTTGGCGTCTTGCGGCGGTAAACCGGATACGACCTTGCAAGTAGACGAAACAAAATCACAGCTCTACATATCTACGCGTAATTCCGGTATCGGTATCGAATGGTTGCAAAAGATCGCCGACGAATTTGAAAAGAAATATGCAAACGTATCGTTTGAAGACGGGAAACTCGGCGTACAGGTAATCGACGAGCCGGATGCGGCGGCACACTGGACGGGGCTCTTGTCTTCTTTCCCCAACCAAAAGCTCGCCGTGGTCGTGGACGACTGCGTTACCATTTCCGCGATGTCGGAAGCAGGCGTGGTTAAAGATATGGCGGACGTGGTAAAGGGTACGATGAATTTCGACGTTACGGATAAAGACGGCAACGTAGTATCTATGGGAGAAACGTCGACGATTGAAAGTAAACTGTTTGACCGTTCCAAAGAATACCTTGGCGAAACGGGGGCTTACTATGGCTTGCCTTGGACGTTCAGCTATCCCAGCTTACCTTACAACGCAACGCTTTGGGAGGACAAGATGCTGTATTTCGCGGACGATAAAGCAAACGCGATCTATTTGGATACGACAAAACTCCCCACGAGCACGTATACGGGCAAAGCGTATACCGGCAGAGGCTTTATTACGGATAAAGGACAGGACAAATCCCCTGGCCCCGACGGTGAATACGGCACGTATGACGACGGTATGCCGTCTACCTACGAAGAATTTGCTTACGTACTCGATTATATGGTAGAAGAGAAAGGTATTGCGCCGTTCATTTGTTTCAGCGGCGGTAACTATGAATATACCAACAAATTCTATGCGGCGTTTGCTTGCAGCTACGACGGTGCGGAAGATTTGCAGGACCTGTACGACGGGAAAACCAGAGAGGGGAACAAAGTGGAAATCGTAACGGGCTGGAACGGTAACGACCCGATTGTAGAGGACGTGGCAATTTCCTTGGAAGAGGGTTATAAATTCTCCCAACGCGTATCCAAGTATTACGCGCTCGATTTGTTGAAAAAGACGCTGGCGCAGGATAAATACCGCAACGCGCGTTTTGGCGATACCTCGCATATGAATACGCAGAATTACTTTATTCAAAGTACGTTAGAACCAGGGGAACAGCCCATTGCAATGCTGTTAGAAGGCTCGTACTGGTATTACGAGGCAAAAACGAATATCAACGCCGCCATTAAAAACTACGGTTCGGTGGACGATATGAAAGTGTTGCCCATTCCCCGTCAGCTTACGGGTACGGTGGAAGAAGGAAAGGGCACGGTATGGGCGTTGCCTTCCGAGTTGAACGTGTATATGTATATGAACGGAAATGTTACCGGCGTTACGGAAAAGCTTGCGAAACTGTTCGTGCGTTTTGCCTACACCGACGATATGCTTGCGTATTACACGGAAATAACGAGTTTGCCCGTTGCGGTGAAATACAGCGTCGGCGACAGATACGAAAACTTCTCCGCCTACGGCAAAGATCAGTGGGATATTTATCAGAATATTATCGCAAATGACGCGATCGTATTCCCGTATTCCACGAGCAAAACGTATAAAAACAATCCGAACTACTTTAATCTTATGAGCCACGAAGATATGTGGAAGAGCGTAAGCGATGCAACGGCGTACACCCGTCCTTATAGGGATTTCAGCAGTGTAACGCCCATTCCGGTCAAATCGTGGTTTACCAACTCGTATACTACGGCGGATACTTGGACGAAAGACTTTTTGAAATAATTTGCGTTGTTGCACGAAAAGAGGTGTAAGTTTATGAACAAATCATTAAAAAGAAATCTGCGGAAACATATTTTCTGCTGGGCGATATTGATTATACCGCTGATACAGTTCTTTATATTTTTCGTTGTGGTTAATTACAATCATATTATGACGGCATTCCAAAAATATACGGTAGACGCAAGCGGACGCGGTTCGTACGTGTTTTTAGAAGATATATTCGGAAATTTCAAAGAAGTTTTCTACGATTTAACGCACAAGCTGGAACTGAAAGTATCGTTGAGAAATTCTTTATTTGCATTCGCTGTCACTTTGTTGGTTGGCGTGAGCTTTACGTTGATATTCTCTTCTTATATTTATCATAAACGCGTATGTTCAAGCTTTTTCAAGATTATGCTCTTTTTGCCGAATATCGTTTCGACGGTCGTATTTGCCAACATTTTCAAGGTTATCGATAACGTTATGCTGCCCACGTTGCTTGGCGATCCCCTCAATAAATCGCCCTTGCTCGGCGGGGACGCAAACACGGTGTTTATCACGTTGATTTGCTTTTCGGTGTTCTTGGGTATGGGCGTGCAAATTTTGAGTTATTCGGGCGCAATGAGCGGTATTTCCGAATCGATCGTAGAGGCGGCAACCCTCGACGGCGTGAATATCGTACAGGAATTTATACATATCACCGTGCCTATGATCTGGCCTACGGTGGTAACCTTCCTCACGGTATCGTTTGCAGGTTTTTTCAATCAACAATTATCGTTGTTTACCTTCTTTGATATCAACGCAGACCCGAATCTGAACACGTACGGATATTATATGTTCGTAAAAACGAAAGGTGCGGTGAGCGATAACACGATGTTCCCTTATCTTTCGGCAATGGGACTCGTGTTCACGGCGATCATCACACCCATCGTGTTCACAGTCCGTCGGTTATTGAAACAATACGGACCGAGTACCGACTAAGGAGGGGAAAGAGATATGCTTAAAATGAAAAAGAAAATACGTATATCCCCGATCAGCGCGGTTGTTTTCTTCGTGTTGCTCGTGTATAGTATCGCTTTGGTGAGTATGGTCGTTTGGGGCTTTTTCAACTCCTTGAAATCCACTCACGACTTTATGTATGGCGATCCGTTTTCGCTCTTTCCTGATGGCGGCGTGAAAAACTGGTGCTGGTATAACTACGCGATCGTCTACGAAAACTTCGTGATTCGCGGCAGTAATAACTTGATCTACGATATGTGGGCGTTGCTCGGCAATTCTATTTTGTATAGCGTGGTATGTTCGTTTCTTGCGGCGTTCGTGCCGTTTATCGTGTCCTACGTTACCTCGAAATACAACTTCTTCTATTGCAATTTTATCAACGCTATGGTAATCGTTTTGATCAGTTTGCCCATCGTCGGCGGTAACGCGCCCACGATTCGCTTGCTTTACGATTTGGGTTGGTTTGACACCGTGTTTGCTATGATTGTGATGCATATGAATTTCGTGAATACGTACTTCCTCATTTATTCTGCGTCGTGGAGAGGTATTCCCAACGAATACCGCGACGCGGCTTCGATCGACGGTGCTTCGGAGCTTGCGATTTTCCTGCAGATTATGTTGCCGATGATGTATAAAATGTATTTCACAGTCGTTCTAATTCAGTTCGTGAGCTTGTGGAACGATTATACGTGGCCACTGATTTATATGCCCTCAATGCCCGTTTTGGCGTACGCGGTGCAGAATATCTCGCTATCGAGTATTCCCATCACCCTGCCCACCGGCCTAGAGGATAATATCAGTAGTTCTCCGTACCGTTTGGCTGCGTCTATGATTCTACTGATGCCTATTTTAATTCTGTTTATTATTTTCCACGATCGATTGATGGGAAATTTGTCTATGGGAGGCTTGAAAGAATGAAAAACAAGGGTAAGAAAATTTTACTTTCTGCATTGTGCGGACTTTGTTGCTTGGGCGTGGCGACGGGGATTTGTATCGGATTACAACCCACGAGCGCCGACGAGGCGACTCTTTCTTCCGTGCAGATTCAAAACTCTTACACGCTCGGTCAGTCGTTTAGCGCGCCCATCGCACAGCTTTCTTACGAGGGTAAGACGTACGAAAGCGAATCGTATCTCACCTATCCGAGCGGCGACGTACGTTCAGCGGCGAGTTATGCCCTGCAAGAGAGCGGCGTTTACGCCCTCACGTACACGGCGTATGCGGATAACGGTACGCTGTTAAAACAGACGGTAACCTTTACCGTTTCCGACGCGCTTTTCAGCGTTTCGAGCGAGCGTTCTACTGCCTACTACGGCACGCACGAAACATACGGCACGGATAAAGAGGGGATCGTCGTCGAGCTCGCGAACGGCGATACGTTCACCTACAATAAGGTGGTGGATTTGAGCCAAAATACGCGTAACGACGGTATTATTTCCTTCTTCAATACCCCTGAAATCGAGGGCGTGCAAGACGCGAAATCTATGGTGATCCGTTTCACCGATCTTTACGATCAGAACAATTATTTCGAAGTGGATTTCCACACGGCGAACAACGCCTGCGCAACGGCAGGACCTTTGGACGCGCCGAAAGTTGGGTTATGGAGAACGCGTAGCACCGCCACCGACATTTCTTGGACGAATATCGTTTACGAAAACGAGATGTATCAAATGTTCCAAGGCGACACAAACTGGGGCGCGCCGCTCTCGTATAATATGCGGCAAATGTCGGACGGAAAAGCGCTTGGCGAGAGAGTTGCAACCGTCGGCTACGATTATAAAACGAAACGGGTATACGCCCAACCGACGAGTATTTATCTCGGCGACGGAATGGTAACGGACCTTGACGACGAGGCGTTCTTTAAGAACAACTGGAAAGGTTTCACCACGGGCGAAGTGATCGTTTCCGTGTACGGTAAATCGTATAACGCAGCGACGATGGGATTCGTGATCACGGATATCGGCGGCAACGATTTAAGCCGCAAGGAAATCGCGGAAAGCACGCAGTCGATTATTGACGTCGATACGTTGGGTTACGACGAGAACGATCTCCCGTTCGGCGTTGTGGGGATTCCGTATAAGCTGTTCAACGCGCAAATCAAAACGCCGTTTACCCGCTACGTCGATTTTAAGCAAAAAGTATATCTTAACTACCGTTCTAACAAAACGGAAATAAACGTTACGGAAAGTAGTTTCACGCCGACGGTGGCAGGCGCGTATACGATTGAATACGCGGCTACCGATTCATTCGGCGTAAAAACGGTGAAAACGTTAGACATACAGGTGAAAACGGCAACGGCGGGAAAACTTACCGTATCGATTGCCACCGACGGTGCGACGAGCGGCAACGTTTTTGAAAAAATCAACGTACATTCGGCAACGCAAGCGAACGTGAGCGGCAACGGCGTGTTGGAAGTGGTTGCGGTGGCAAAGAGCGGAAAGGAATATCCCGTAGACCTCACCGACTGGACGTTTACGCCCGAGGAAACGGGTACGCATAAGGTGCAGTATACGCTTACCGACTACGTGTCTACCGTAACGGCGGAATACGAAATGCAGATCGCAAGCGTAAACGATCCGTGCTTTTTGACCGACGCGTCGCTTGGCGCGTATTACGTAAAGGGCGCGACCTATCTCACGCCCACGCTGTTTGCGCATTATATCGAGGGCACGGAAACCAAGCAAATGCAAGCGAAAGTGTACGTTTCTTATAACGGCGGTGCACGCGAAGAGCTCGGCAGTAAATTCACCGTGAAAGAATCGGGTGAAGTTGCGCTGACCTACGTGGCAACGGCAAACGGGGCAACGACGGAAAGAACGTATTCACTCAACGTTGTGGACGTAGGCTACGGAAAAGGCGGCCTTTTGACCGTGCACGAATATTTTCAAGCGGACGAAACGGTAACGGGAGATAAGGGCACGTACGTGGGTGCAAGCGCACCTGCCGACGGCAACGTTACCTTCCACTTTATTCACACTCTCGGCGCGTGGAATTTCAATATGGAAATCGTTCCTATGGGTGCGGCGTATGATTGCGTGGAAGTGTTGCTCACCGACAGCGAAGATCCCAAGTTTCGTCTTGCAGTGGAATTGAGCTCGTTGGGCACGGAGCAAACCTCGGTACTCGTAAACGGACGGTATAACGCAACGATCGGAAAGGATTTTGCCAATACGAAATTCACCGTGGGTTACGAGGAATCGTCGAAAACGGTAACGCTCAATCTCACGCAGAAAGTACGGGTATATCTCAATGCGGACGACAGCGAATTCGTAGGTTTCCCTAGCAAAAAAGTATTCGTACAATTTACTTTGAAAAACGTTACGAACGCATATAGCGTACAGGTTGCGAAATTGAACGGACACTCGTTCATGTCTAAATCAGACGGCGTCGATCCTTCTTTCTATTACGAAGGCGTTATCCTCAATGAAATTTTCGCGAAAGGCGATTTGATTACCATTCCCCGTTTCTACGTGGAGGATGTTGTAGACGTTTCTCCTACCCTCACAGTGAACGTGAAAGATCCCGACGGTAACTTCGTAAAATCGGTGGACGGTATACTTTTAGACGGTTCGCAGGATTTAGGCAGAACGTACGAAGTGGAGATCGCGCAGTACGGGGTTTATAAATGCTGGTACGGCGTTTCCGATTATTCGGGGAACGGCGGTAGAATACGTCCCATTAACTATACGGTAGAGGATCACGTTGCTCCCACGTTAGAGCTTTCCAAAGCACTTGTGGAATATAAACAGAACGACGAAGTAACGGTGGCTACGGCAACGGTTTTAGACGATTTTTCGGCGGCGGATAAGTGCACGGTGAAAATTTACGTAAAATCCCCCAAAGACACTTTCTTTGCGTTGCAAGAAAACAAATTCACGGCGACGGAAAAGGGCGTGTACACGGTGTTCTATTACGCGTACGACGAAATGGAAAACCTTACGATCTCAAAATACCTTATCACGGTTGCTTAATAAGGAGGAAACGATCAGATGAAAAAATTTTTAGTGGCGGTATTATCCTTTTTGACGGTTTTCACGGCGTTTGGTTGTAGTTGTACGACGGGAGACACGAGTTCCTCCTCTTCGTCCTCCTCGTCCAGCACGGAAGAAAAAGAAGAAAGCAAATATCCCGAAACGGGAGAATATATTCTCCAAAACGGCGCGAGCGATTATAAAATCGTGATCGCAGAGGACGCGTCGGCAACGGCGCAGTACGCGGCGAAAGAGTTTCAGTTCTTTTTCAAGGACGCAACGGGCGTAACTTTGCCCGTGATTACGGACGCGGGAATTTCGTATACGAAAGACTCAAAATATATTTCCGTAGGCGAAAACGCTCTTAGCGAAAGGGCGGAAATCGTGCTGAATAAAGCCGAGCTGAAACGAAGCGGCGTGCGCGTGATCACGGAGGGTGACTCCCTGTTCCTGTGTGGCGGTAGCGACGAGGCGGCGCTCTATGCTGTGTATACTTGGCTTGCGGAAGAACTTCACTACGAGTTTTATTACGACGAAATTTGGGAAATCGATAAAGAAGTGCGCAATATCAAACTTCTCGACTACGATTTAACGGATATTCCCAAGATCGACCTCCGCAAATACTCAATGAAAAAAGTCCACGAAAGCGTGAGCACGAGTAGCCGTTTGCGTCTTTCCAACAGTCCTTTGGTGGTCGGAAGCACCTATTTGACCATTTTGAATAAGTATGGCGCAATCGACGGAGTACTCACCACGTATTATATTCCCAAATCCAAATATTACGACGAACATCCGGGATGGTATTCGCCCACGAATAATCATGCTTGTCTTACGGGGAGCAGTGATATGAATGGCGAATATAACGATAAAGAATATCAAGCCTTGGTAGACGAGCTTACGAATATTTTAACGCAGAGCTTTACGCAAGACCTCGTGGGTAACCGAGTCGTATTCGGCGGTGCGGACGAGGGTGCCGGCTGTACCTGCAAGACCTGTATAAAAGAATGTGAAAAATACGGCGCGTATTCGGGTAGTTTCATAAAGCTTTGTAACGACGTGCGTGCGAAGGTAGACGCGTGGATGGCAAGCGAAGAGGGAGCTCCGTATGCAAGAGAATGGACATTAGAGCCTCTTATCTATGCCGGATACTTTGAAGCACCCGTAAAAGTGGACGAAAACGGCGAAAAACAGGTTACGATTCGTTGTGCGGAAGGCGTAATTCCGTACTGGGCACCCTTGAACACCGAATTGTTGTTGCCTATCGAGCACGAGGATAATAAGAATAATTACGAATCTTTATATAACTGGCAACTTTGTGCGGACAAATATTCGGCTTGGTTATATTCTACGAACTACAAAGACTTTATGTTGCATTTGGATTCGCACAGAACGGTACTTGAATATATCAAAATTATGTCTGAATACGGTTGCAATTATATGGCGATCGAAGGTCAAGTGGCACAAGCTGGTTTAACTACGGGCTGGGATATGGTGCAAACCTACGTGCTTTGTAAGTTGATGTGGAATGCGGAGCTCGACGTGCAAGAACTGATTGCAAACTGGTTTAACGCGGTGTACGGCCCTGCGGCGTCGATTATGATGGAAGTGTACGAGGAATCGCGCGTAAATCTGCAAATGATGAGCGATAACGGATTCCGACGCGCCACCAACGCGTATCGCGATCAGTTGAAACCCGAGCATTATAACACCTCGTTATTGTTGCGCTGGTTGGATATGTACGATCAAGCGCTCGACACGGTGGATAAAGAGGGTGGTACGGCGATTATGAAAAAGATGATACGCGCCGAACGCGTTTCTACGCTGTATACCTATCTCGAATTGAACTACACGTCCTTGACGCGCGAGAATGTGAACAAGTACGCTACGCAGTTTTTCGAAGATTGTGCGCATATTCAACTGACGGGTATGCGTGAGGCTATGGATAAGACGAATGAAAAAACGTTGAAATCGAAATATGCAAACTACGGTTATGAGGAGTAAAGGGAAAATGACGAGAAAGATTTGGAAAAAATGGATTCTGACTCTGCTTGGCATCGCTTGTATGGGCACGGTTTCTGCTTTTGCCGCTTGTAATCAAACGCCTGAAAAGGACGAGGGCGTGCAGGTGGGCGTAGTGGAAGAAACGAAGATAGAACTCAATTACCGTTACTACGCGCTTGAAATTTACGATCATTTCACGCTTTCGCCTATTGTTAAAAAAGCTGAGGGTGAAATCGTATGGACGTCCGCTGATCATTCCGTTGCAACGGTAAG
>JAZNEZ010000225.1:0-2388 GCA_045588875.1 Candidatus Scatosoma sp.
CGACAATAGGTTACGAATTTTTCTTTGTTCGTCGTAGACTTGCCCGTGATATATTCCTCGTGGACGCCGTAATTTCTCATCAAACGCCACTTATAGTGATCGCCTGCAAGCCAAATCTCGAACACGTCGTTAAACGGCTTGTTTTCAAGGATCTGCTTTTCGGGCAGGTGGCAATGATAATCGAAAATCGGCATATCCTTTGCATAGGAAAAGTACAGCTTTTCCGCGGTTTTATTGGTCAATAAAAAGTCATCTTTTACGTAGCTCATTGTTTATTAGCTCCTTTTCATTTTTTCTTTTTTTTGAATATCTACCCTATCAAAGCGTTACACCCGTTTTATAGAAAGCGATTTCGCGAACGTCCTCGCTCTTGCATACGTATTCGCCGCTCGCCGTTTTCACGAGCAAATCGAAAAGTCCGTCCTCGTCCATATCGTACGCATTGAAATCGATCCAGTTATTCTTATGCGCCGCCAAACGGGAGTTGGTGGAAATCTTCATCGTCGGAACAAACGTACTAAACGGCGTACCTCTGCCCGTCGTGAACAACACGATCTGACAGCCGCTTGCCGCGAGCGCCGTAGCCGCGATCAAGTCGTTCCCAGGGGCGTTCAACGCAGACACGCCTACCTCTTTCACGAGCTCGCCATAATCTAAAACGTCCACGATCTTGCTCGAACCTGCCTTTTCCACGCAACCGAGCGATTTCTCTTCTAGCGTGGTAATGCCACCCTTTTTATTCCCAGGGCTGGGGTTCTCGTACACGGGGAATCCCTGCGTCGTATAATACGCCTTGAAATCTTCGATCATCTTCTTATATTTTTCAAAAATTTCTTGGTTTTTACACTTATTCATTAAGAGTTGCTCCGCACCGAACATTTCGGGCACTTCGGTCAGGATGGCGCTGCCGCCTGCCCCCACCGTTCTGTCCGTAATTCTGCCCACGAGCGGATTTGCCGTTAAACCCGAATAACCGTCGCTGCCGCCGCATTTAAGACCGATACAAAGCTCGGAGAAATCTACGTCCTCGCGTTTGAGCGCTTTCGCTTTCTGCGCGAAATCTTTGAGTATTTCCATACCGTACGCGTGCTCGTCCTCTACGTCCTGACAGTTAAAATATGCGATATTGTCGCGCTTAAACGGAGCGAGATATTCCTTGATCCCGTCCATACCGTTATTTTCACAGCCGAGCCCTACGAACAGCACGAAACTTGCGTTGGGATTGAGCGCGATCGCGCAAAGCAGTTTTTTGATATTTTCGTTATCCTGTCCAAGTTGCGAGCAACCGAACTGGTGGGTGAGCGCGAAAATGCCGTCGATACTGCCCTCCACGAACTTCTGCGCGTCCTTTGCAAGTCGCATACACGCGTTATTTACGCACCCAACGGTGGGAATGATATAAATTTCGTTACGTATACCCGCTCTACCCCACGCGCGCTTAAAACCCTTGAACGTCGCTTTCGTCTTTTGGGGCACGGCGGCGTTGAACTCGTAGCTGTACGCCACGTTTTCGTCCAAATGCGATTTCACGTTATGCGTATGCACCCAATCGCCTTTCTTTATATCCGCCGTCGCTCTGCCGATAATTTCGCCGTATTTGATCACGTATTCGCCCTTGGGAATATCGCGAAGCGCAAATTTATGCCCTGCCGGTATTTCGCCTGCGCCGGCAAGCGAAATACCCACGTTATCTTTCTCGTTGATAATAACTTGATCTTTCATAATCCTTACTCCTTAAAGAAGTACTTTTCCTTGCATAATCGCCGCAACGTTCGCATTCACCGCGTCGTAGAAACCGCAATATTTGGTAAGGTCCTCGCCCCAAATCTTCTCGTCCGACATAAATCCGCCGATCGATTTTTTCGCCGCGAAATAATCCAAATACGGCTGATCGTCTTTGAGCTCTACCGTGCGGTTCGCGAGCTTAACTTCGTATTTGTCGCCATTCTTTTCGATCTTGGAATACAGCGCCATTAAATAGGAAAATCCGATCGTGAGATTTTTGGGAATAACGCCATTTTTATTGTAGTAATCCTTAAAGCTGGGCAGAACGCGCGCACGCCATTTGGAAATGGAGTTAAGCGAAATGGAAATGAGCTGATGATTCAAGTACGGGTTAAGGAAACGACTCTTGATACTTTCCGCAAACACCGTCGTTGCGGCGATATCGTCCGAAACGAACGGATTGATCTCGCTGGTAAGCGTGGTTTCCACGAACGCACAAAGTTTTTCGTCTTTCATACAATCATACACTGTTTCCGCGCCAAGCATAAGCCCTGCCGGAACGAGGTTGGTATGACTGCCGTTCAAAACGCGTACCTTTCTCTTTTTGTAATACCCGATATTATCCGTGAGCACCACTTCGATATTATGTACGCCCTCTTTGAT
>JAZNEZ010000226.1:0-5484 GCA_045588875.1 Candidatus Scatosoma sp.
ATAGCAAAGCAGCTTTTCCGTTTCCTTGGAAATCCGCGACATATCGTAATTACAATACGCCGCTATCTTACCGCAGGTAACGCTATCGGCTAAAACTCCCGATTTTTTACAGGTAAGGTATATCCACTTCTTAATCGTTTCCTCGTCCGACTTACCGCAATCCACGTACGTTACGTTGGGTTTTTTAGCAAAAGCCGCGCCCCCTGTTTTGGGCTTTTCGCTGTTGACGATTATCAAAAGCCCGTCCGTCGGCGGATTTTCAAATGTGCTTTTAAGATACGTTTCGTATTCCTTTTCCGTGGGATAAAATTCGCTCACGCGCACGACGCGCTTTTCGCTCACGAACGGAAAACTGTTAAGCGCGTCCGAGATCGACGTCATCTTATCCCCTTTAAGAGCATTGCCGTCGAAAGAGATATAATCGAGGGTGGGCTCTTGCAGAAAACGGGCTTTGAGGATCGCCTCGCCCCTTTCCCGAAAATACCCCTCTTCTCCCTCGAAAAGATAGATAGGCTTTGCGCCGTTTTCGTCCGTAAACTTTTTGAAATCGACGTATTTCACTCTCTATCCTCCTTCTTCGCGAATTTTACTTTATCCATTATACCACGTTTACTACGAAAAAGCAAGAAAATCACGTAAGCTTTTTCTGCGTACTTACACACGTACTTACACGTTCAACGCGAACACGGTTATCC
This sequence comes from Candidatus Scatosoma sp., assembly GCA_045588875.1. Classification (GTDB taxonomy): domain Bacteria; phylum Bacillota; class Clostridia; order Christensenellales; family Borkfalkiaceae; genus Scatosoma. Next base: position 696 of record JAZNEZ010000226.1, read on the forward strand.
CAAACGCAAGCAAGGACAACGTCGCCATAATCCATCGCGTTGGCTTTGACAAATTAAATTTATCCGATAAAAAAGCTATTCCGATATAATAACAGATCAAACCGCCCGTCCCGATCGTAAGCCCTGAAAGGGAGAACGAGGAAAAATCCACCGTTTGGAAAAGTAATAAAAGCGCCGACCACGCCACCGACGGCGCGTATAAAATCCAACCGCTCCAAGCAATCGGCAACACCGCCGCAATCAAAACGAACGAAAGCAGAAAAGCAAACCCTGCGCTAATGAGCGGCACGAATAAAATATTCAATAAAACCGCCCAACCGGAAAGATACCCAAACGTTGCAAGCGATAAAGGCGCGGTGGCGATCTGCGCCGACGTGGAAAGGGAAAGGAAAGAAACGCAGGCGCGCTGTACCCGTTGCCGTACCGTCGGCGGATGCTCGTTCCTCAATTTTCTTGGCAACGCCTCGGGATCTTTGCCTGTCAGAAGAAACTCGATTTTCGCGCAAATATAGTCAAGCCCCTTTCTGATTGGACGATTGAGCAAAGCGATACCCAAACATGCGCCGAAAGAAAGCTGAAAGCCGACCACAAACAAAGAAACGGGCGAGCCGAGCAAAACGACGATCGCCGCCAAACCGAGCGAATCTAAAAAATCGTCGGTTAGCCCGATAAGCCGCGCCACATACAGACACAAACACATTGTGATCGCACGCACGACGGAGGCAGAATAACCGCAAATCGCGCCGTAGAAAAGTATCACCGTCGCCGAGAATAAAAAGCGCAACCATTTCGAGGCTTTCCGCAACCGCGTTTTCTCCACAATCCAAGCCGTAAAGCCAAATAGCACGCCGATATGTAAACCCGAAACGGCAAACACGTGCGCAATACCGCCACGGCGCACGTTTTCGAGTAACCCCTCGCCGATCCCCGAATCATCGCCCGTAAGCAAGGCAAGCGTTACGCCGGCAGACGTTTCGTCCATACCTCTATACACCACGTCTTTCATGCGTTGCCGTATAAAAGCGAAGAGCGAAAACGGTTGCGAACGCACCGTACAATCCTGCGCGTACATCGTATAACGGATATCATTCATAATTTGTTCTGCCCGAAAGCCGTATTCGTCGAAAAACTCCGTTTGCGTTTGCACCTTGCCGTGGAGCAAAACCACGTCGGCAAGGCGTAAGTCCTCGGCAAACGAGGCAGGCAGGTATGCGACGAGCTTTCCGTCTGCTTTCGTAGAGCCGATCGTAAGGTCGGTTAAAAGCACGCTGTACCCAAAGGAAGTTTGGTTAACGGACACGATCTGCCCTGCCACGGGAATTTCCTCTTTCGTATACGTTTCCGTATTCGAATATCTCGCCGTCTGCCAAGAAAACAAACCGAAACCGATAAAAAAGGAGAGAATTAACGCGCCCACGGCAAGAAAGGCGATTTTTTTGCGACGAAAGAAAAAGGGCGTTACCGCGAGTGGCAGTATGCATAAAAGCCACCACGCGGAAACGCTTCCCAAAAATATTCCGTATGCAAAAAAGATACCCAAACACAGGAAAACCGCCGCAAACGCGGCAGGACGAAAATTGAATATTTTTCCCTTTCCGTTTTCCATACGTCCTTTCTCTTTCGTGCGTAAATTTTAGGCGAGCGATATACGGTCGGACACCGAGCGCACGAACAATCCGCGATCCTCGCCGAGCGAAACGCAATCGTTGACGTACGCCGTGAATTTATCGCTCGGGCGCGCAATCCTAAACACCGAGGCAACGATCGTTTGTATTTCTTCCATATAAAGCGCCACCTTATCTTCAAGCGCACCGCGTACGATCGCGACGATCTCGTAAGGGGTGTAGTCCGTTTCGTTCTTTCTCAACGGCTCGGACGGTTCTACGCGGTATTTGTCAAAGCCCACGACCTTGTCCGTTTTATGATAGTACGCCGTGCCCAAAATACGTTCATACTTAAAGCCGCAAAGCGCGACGAGCGCCTGCATACGACTCTCCACTTTCGAGCCCGATTTCACGATACCGAGGCTCGTCAAGCATCTGCGCACGAGGAAATCATAAGAAATAGGCTCTTCCGCCGTTACGATCGCTTTCAACCGCGCAAGAATTTCTTTATCGTTTTCGCCCGAGGTTACGTAGGTCGCGTTTTCGTAACGTTGTTCAAGATTTGCCGCCTTATAAGTCTTTTTACCGCGGTTGAGCTCTGCACCGCCCTTTTTATCCGCGCCCGTCAGCTTATCGAGCAGGTCTTTAATCTTCTTAATCTCGCGCTTGGGGTTGTTATAATAATTAACCGAGAACACGCGCAAAACGTTCCAGTTGTTGCGTTTGAGCGTTTGCACCTGCAACACGTTACGGTCCTTGATCGAAAACCGATTAGGCGTGTCGCAAAGGATTGCCAAAATAAATTTATGCCTGTTCTTGGGATCGATAACCGCCACGTCGATCTTAAAGCCCGACGCGCCCACGTCATAACGACATTCGTAGCCGTAAGAGGACAACTCCTCAGCGATATATTTGCCAAGCCCCACCTTTTTGGTGAGCAGCGTATTCGAAGAAATCGCCAAATTCGTTCTGCCCTTTTCGGCAAAATCAAGGAACGCTTTTAAGCCTGCCACGCCCTTGGAGTTGGTCTTGGAAAGATCGATCATTGCGCCCGTCATCGACGAGAACACCACCATTTCTTCCCTTGCACGCGAAACCGCCACGTTGAGCCGTCGCCAGCCGCCTGCCTGATTGAGCGGGCCGAAATTCAGCGAAATGCGCCCCAAACGGTCAGGTCCGTAGCAGATAGAGAACAGAATAGTATCGCGCTCGTCCCCTTGCACGTTTTCAAGGTTTTTCACGAATAACGGCTCTTCCCGTTCGTACGCCTCGCGCTCCAACCGCCTTTCCGCAATCGCCGAAGAAAGCTTGCGCTCGATATATTCCTTTTGCACGTTACTGAACGTAACCACGCCCATACTCGATTTTTTGAGCACGGGATCACTTAACCTACGCAACACTTCCGCCACCAGCGCGTCGCCCTCGGCTTTGTTTTTCTTGGATAAACCGCGATCGTACGTTCCGTCCTCCACGAACACGAATTTGACTTTACTATTCAACGCATCGGGCGAGGGGAAAGTGCAAAGTCTATTATCGTAATACGCGTTATTCGAGAACGCGATCAAGCTTTCGTGCTTGCTCCGATAATGCCAAGTCAAATGGCGTTGGGGCATATTGATCGCAAGGCAATCGTCGAGCACGCTTTCCATATCCTCGTTTTCAAGGTTATCCTCGTCCACGTAATTCGCGTGGAAAAACGAAGTAGGCGGCAATTGCTTGGGATCGCCCACGACAATCGCGCTCTTACCGCGCGCCAACGTACAGATTGCCTCCGCCGTCGGGATTTGCGACGCCTCGTCGAAAATGACCATATCCACGAGCCCGTTCTCCGCTTGCAGATACTGCGAAACGGTGATCGGGCTCATCAAAAGACAGGGCGCAATACGCTTGATCAGCTCGGGAATTTCCTCAAAAAGCTTTCGAAGCCCCGTGCCACGCAGATTCGCTTTGGAAAGACGCGCAAAGTTAGCCACTTCGAGGCTTAAACTACCCTCGGTAGACGCGGTGGGCAAACGGGAAATGAGTTTTGCGCGAATCGCCTCTTTGGTAAGACGCGCAAAGTCGTCCATAGCAAGGCGCAAGCTCTCCGATTTTTCCTCGGAAACCGCCGCGGAGAATCTCGCGAGCACGGGATCGAGGGGAATATTCGTCTGCAAAAAGTTCTTATATACGTTCTTTTCAAAGCTGTCCACGATATTTTCACTCGTTACCGAGCCGTTCTCCAACGCGTCGGTAATGAACGTCAAGCCAGCCTCGTCGAGCGCTTTCGCCGTCTTTTTATACATACACCAAGGCGCGAGCATATCGATATTTTCAATGAGCGCGCCCGCTTTTGCCACGTAATAATCAAGCACGTCCTCTTCGGGCGTTTTCGTTTTATCCGCCGCCGTAACCTCTAAAAAGCTCTCCTCCGCCACACGGAAACTATCCAAAGAACTGATCAAGCCTTTGAGCACGGGGGTAGAATACCCGTTCGCCGCACGGATACACATACTGTTAAAGCTATCGGCGTTATAATCCATAAACACCGACGCGCAGATATCGTGCAGACGGTAAAGCTCGTCGAGGAAATGCAAACGCGCGTCGAAAAAGTCCACTCTGCCGAACGCGAACGTGAAATAATGGGAAAGCTTGGTAGACGACTTAATACGCTCCATCGCCTCGTAGATAGAATAAAGCGTTTCGAGCTGTTGCAACACCTCGTCCTTTTCCATCGGCGCGATCGCGACTTTGGACAGCCGTTTCACCACCGTTTTCACCGCTTTATTGCGTTCGTAATCGCTACCGCCCTCTTCCAGCCATTTCCCAAGCTCCGCGTACTCTTTGGAAATATCCACGAGCTTTTTATGCGTTTTGAAGTACTTTTCAAAACACGAATCCACACGCCTGTTGGCGTTGAAAAACGCGTAGAACTCCTCTTCGTTTTCTTTGAAATACTTATTCAGTCTGCCGCTTGCAAGCATTTGCGCAATCTCGCAAAGCCCGTCCAACTTTTTCCGAGTGAGCGTACTGATCTTCTGGCGGTACAATTCCAAAAACAACGCCACGTAATTTTTCAGGTGCTTGATCTCAGCGATTACCACTTCCGAAGCGCAATAGAGCGAATCGCGGACGGGCAGACCGTATTCGGTTAAATTCACGTTGGAAAAGGGGGAATTATAAACGCCGCCGCACTCTTTCGCCGC
>JAZNEZ010000227.1:0-16253 GCA_045588875.1 Candidatus Scatosoma sp.
CAATCTTACCGTGCGCCACGGCGTTTTGCATTGAGGGTGCGCCTGCCGCCTGCACTCCGTATACTTTCACGCGCGGATTGATCGTTTTGATCGTGTACGCAATCCCCGAAATCAAACCGCCTCCCCCGATCGGCACGAGCACTGCATCAAGGTCGGGTAATTGCTCGATAAGTTCGAGCGCAATCGTACCCTGCCCTGCAATCACTTCTTCGTCGTTGAACGGGTGAATGAACGTGTATCCTTTTTCGTCGCGTAAGGACAATGCCTTTTGATACGCGTCGTCGTAAACGCCCTCGACCAGACACACCTCCGCGCCGTAGTTCTTCGTCGCCTCGACCTTGGAAATGGGCGCGCCGTCGGGCAAGCAGATAACCGCCTTAATCCCGTTCTTTTGCGCCGCGAGCGCCACGCCCTGCGCATGATTACCTGCCGAACACGCAATCACGCCGCGCGATTTTTCCTCTTCGGTGAGACAGGACATTTTATAATATGCACCGCGCACCTTAAATGAGCCCGTGATCTGTAAATTTTCCGTTTTCAAATACAGATCAACTCCCTCGCAAAGCTTGGGCGCAGGGATTACGTCCGTTTTCCTCGCCACGTCTTTGAGTACGTTTTTTGCTTTATACACGTTTTCAATCGATAACATTTTATCTCCTTCCGAGCGTTCGACAAATACCTGCCGCCCTCGTTTTATAACAAACTTTCAATAAATTGCTCAGCACACCTCGCCGAGCGACTGCCCTTTTTGAGCGCAAACGCCTCCGCTCTCAGCTCCAACTCCGTAGTCGGCAGGGTGATACCTTGCTTTTTCGCCAGCTCGCGCACGATCTCCAAATACAGCTTTTTATCGGGCTTGGAGAACAACACGACGAGCCCGAATCGCTCGGATAAAGACAGCGTTTCCTGCAACGTGTCGTTGCGGTGTACGTCGTCGCCGTCGCGATCGGAAAAGCTTTCCTTGATAATATGCCGACGATTACTCGTGGCGTAGATCACCGCGTTATCCGCTTTCGCGCTTGCCGAGCCTTCGAGCGCGGCTTTGAGCATACTGAAATGATCGTCGCTACGATTAAACGCCAAATCGTCGATAAAGATAATAAATTTCAAGGGATTTCCCACAATCTTGCCCATTACGAGAGGTAAAAAGGAAAGCTGATCTTTCCGAAGCTCAATCAGCCGTACGCCCTCGTCGAAAAAGGCGTTTGCCACCGCTTTCACCGTGGACGATTTCCCCGTGCCTGCGTCGCCGCACAAAAGCACGTTAGCAGCAGGTCTGCCCTCCACGAACGCGCGCGTGTTCGCCACCACCTTTTCCCTTTCCTCCACATAGCCGACGAACGTGTCCATACCGATTTGGTCGGCGCTTGCGATCGGCTCAATACGCTTATCGTCCGTCAAACGGAACATACCGTGCGCGGTGAAAATGCCGTAGCCGTATTTATCGATATTTTTCAATCTCTTGCGATAGGACGCACCCATGTCTGCGTTCACCGATTCGAAATCGGGAATTTCTTCTACCGAAACGCCCATATCCAAAGCGAAATCCTCGCTCGTTAAAGCGGAAAATGCGGTAAGAGAGGCAAGTTCCCGTTTCACCGATTTTTCTATGCACGGATTACACTTGCGCCCACGCGCCACGTTTTTCACGTACACGTTCTCGTCCTCGAACACTTCCTTTTGCACGAGCTTTGTCAGCGAGCCGCCCTTATATACCTCGGCAACAAACCGCGCGTACGCCCTGCGCTTGTCCGCACCCCATTCGCTTTCGCAGTACGCGAAAAACGCCTTAAAAACGGGCTTTTCGGTTACCCCCAAAAATACGCTCAAAAGACAAAGCTCGTCGTAAATTTTTCGTATCTTTTCATTTTTCATATCAAAAAATCAAAGCCTTTCGATAATTTTATCCGTCATTTCCACAGTGGAGATCGCCACTACGCCGCGCGCAAGATCAGCGGTGCGGTAGCCCTCGCTTAAAACCTTATCCACCGCGGAAACGATCGCCTCGGACGCGTCCTTTTCGTCGAACGCGTAAAGGAGCATCATTGCCGCCGACAAAATCGTTGCGATCGGGTTGGCGATATTTTGCCCTGCGATATCGGGCGCAGAGCCGTGAATAGGCTCGTATAAGCCCCGTTTATTATCCGAAAGGGACGCCGACGGCAACATACCGATCGAGCCGGTGATCTGCGACGCCTCGTCGGAGAGGATATCCCCGAACATATTGCTCGTTACGATCACGTCGAATTGCGAGGGATTGCGCACGAGTTGCATTGCCGCGTTATCCACGAGCATATCGCAAACCTCCACGTCGGGATATTCCGTCGCAATTTCGTGTACAATCTTGCGCCACAGCCGCGAAGTTTCGAGCACGTTCGCCTTGTCGATACTCGTCAGTTTTTTGCGACGTTTTCTTGCCGTTTCAAACGCCACGCGCGCGATTCTTTCGATTTCCATTTTACTGTACGCCTCGGTGTCGTACGCCTCTTGCCCATACTTCCCCTCGCGATACCCTCTTTCGCCGAAATAAATACCCCCCGTCAGCTCGCGCACGATCATAATATCGAATCCGTTTGCAACGATATCCGCGCGGAGCGGACATTCTTCCTTTAACGCAGGATATAACTTGGCAGGGCGGAGATTCGTAAACAAACCCATTGCCGCGCGAATGCCAAGGAGCGCCTTTTCAGGGCGCATATTCCCTGCGAGGTTGTCCCATTTCGGACCGCCCACCGCGCCGAGCAACACGCTGTCGCTCGCCAAACACCCGTCCACCGTTTCTTTGGGTAAGGGTTCGCCGCAAACGTCGATCGCCGCCCCTCCGATGAGGTACGGCGTAAAAGTAAATTCCATATTATATTTTTTACCCACCGCTTGGAGCACACGCACCGCGCTGTCCACGATCTCTGGACCGATACCGTCGCCGCGTAACAGCCCTATTTTATACGTTTTCATTTGATTTCTCCGTTTTGTATAGATTGCACCAAACCACCGTTTTGAATAATTTTTTGAATAAATTCGGGGAACGGTTGCGTTTGGAAACGCTTACCCGTGGTCTTGTTGTAAATCACGCCGTTGTCGAGATCCGCCTCCACGATATCCCCGTTTTCAATACCGTCTACCGCCTCGCTACATTCCACGATCGCGAGCCCGATATTGATAGAATTTCGGTAAAATATACGCGCAAAGCTCCTTGCGATCACGAGCGAAATACCGCTTTCCTTGATCGCGATCGGCGCGTGCTCGCGCGACGAGCCACAACCGAAGTTGTAGCCTGCCAACATAATATCCCCTGCGCTTACTTTGTTTTTGAACTCCTTGTCGATATCCTCCATACAATGGGAGGCGAGCTCCTTTTTATCGATCGTGTTGAGATACCGCGCAGGGATAATTACGTCCGTATCGACGTTATCGCCGTATTTAATAGATTTGCCTTGAAATTTCATCATAACACCTCCTCGGGCGACGCAATTTTACCCATAATCGCACTTGCCGCCGCCACCGCAGGGGAGGCAAGATACACTTCGGAATCCACGTGCCCCATACGTCCGACGAAATTTCTGTTCGTCGTCGCGACTGCCCGTTCGCCTGCCGCCAAAATACCCATATAACCGCCAAGGCAAGGTCCGCAGGTGGGCGTGGATACCACACAGCCTGCCTGTATAAATATTTTCACCAAGCCGTTTTCCACCGCCTGCATATAAATATCCTGCGTGGCAGGGATAATAATGGCGCGCACGCGCTTTGCAACCTTTTTGCCTTTGAGAATTTCCGCAGCTTCCGCAAGGTCCTTATAATGCCCGTTCGTGCACGAGCCGATCACCACTTGATCGATCGCGATATCCCCAATCTCGTCGAACGTTCTCGTATTCTCGGGCAGGTGCGGAAACGCCACCGTCGGCTTGATTTGAGATAAATCGATTTCGTACACCTCGTCGTAAACGGCGTCCTCGTCCGCTTTATAAGCGGTAAATCCACGGTCAGAACGCGCTTTCACGTATGCAATCGTCTGTTCGTCCACCTCGAAAATACCGTTCTTCGCGCCTGCCTCGATCGCCATATTCGAAATGGTAAGACGATCGTACACGGTCAAAGCTTTCACGCCCTCGCCGACGAACTCCATGGATTTATAGAGTGCGCCGTCCACGCCGATCTTGCCGATAATATGTAAGATCACGTCCTTGCCCGACACGTATTTGTTGAGCTTGCCTTTGAGCACGAATTTAATCGCGGAGGGCACTTTGAACCACGCCTTGCCCGTCGCCATACCGCACGCCATATCCGTCGAGCCAACGCCCGTGGAGAACGCGCCAAGCGCGCCGTAAGTGCAGGTATGCGAGTCCGCGCCGATCACCACGTCCCCAGGGACGACGAGCCCCTTTTCAGGGAGCAACGCGTGCTCGATACCCATTCGGCCTACGTCATAAAAATGGGTTACTTCGTGCTTGTCGCAAAAGTCGCGGCACATTTTACATTGCGTGGCGGCTTTAATATCCTTGTTCGGCGCGAAGTGGTCCATAACCATCGTTACTTTATCCTTGTCGAATACTTCTTTTGCACCGATATTTTCAAACTCGCGAATTGCCACGGGCGAGGTGATGTCGTTGCCGAGCACTCTGTCGAGATTGACTAAAATGAGCTGCCCTGCCTCCACCTTTTCCAAGCCCGCTTTCGCCGCGAGAATTTTTTGCGTCATTGTCATTGACATTTTTCTTTTCCTTCTTTACCTGATAGTTATTTACCGTTAAAACGCGATAAGTGGGGCAGATTGCCGCAAATATCGGGTTGTGCCCGACGGGAGTTTACAAGTAGTAAACGAGCAAGGGCGCGTTCCGATTTTGCGGATAAGATGCCTCGCTTTGCGCGTTTCGCTAATTATAAGCGATTAATAATAGCGCCTTTGTCAGCAGAGCTTACCTGCGCCGCGTATCTCTTCAAATATCCGCTCACTTCTTTCTTTTTGAGTGGCATTTCTTTTCTACGCTTTGCAAGCTCTTCTTCGGACACTTTGAGCTCGATTTTATAATTCGGGATATCGATAGAAATGATATCCCCCTCTTTCACGTACGCAATCGTACCGCCCGAAACTGCCTCGGGAGAAACGTGCCCGATCGACGCGCCGCGCGTTGCGCCCGAAAATCTACCGTCGGTGATGAGCGCGACGTCCTTATCCAAGCCCATACCTGCGATTGCAGAGGTCGGAGAGAGCATTTCGCGCATCCCAGGGCCACCGGCAGGGCCCTCGTAGCGGATCACCACCACGTCCCCTTTCACGATCTTACCGCCGTAAATCGCCGCAATACATTCCTCTTCACTCTCAAACACCCGTGCAGGACCTTCGTGCACGAGCATTTCGCTCGCCACCGCCGCACGTTTTACCACGCACCCGTCGGGCGCGAGGTTGCCTTTAAGCACCGCAATACCGCCCGTTTTACCGAACGCATTTTCGGGTTTTTTGATCACCTCTTCGTCGAGGTTGACTGCGTTTTGAATATTCTCGCCCAAGGTCTTACCCGTACAGGTCATCACGGATGTATCGATAAGTCCCAGCCCGTCGAGTTCTTTCAAAACGGCGTACACACCCCCTGCCTCGTTCAAATCTTCCATATACGTCGGACCGGCCGGCGCAAGGTGGCACAAATTCGGAGTTTTTTCGCTGATCTCGTTGACGCGGTCAAGGTCAAATTCCACGCCGCACTCGTTCGCGATCGCAGGCAAGTGGAGCATACTGTTCGTGGAACAGCCGAGCGCCATGTCTGCGGTGATTGCGTTTTCAATCGCGGCTTTGGTCATAATATCGCGAGGACGGATATTCTTTTTGACGAGCTCCATTACCTGCATACCTGCGTGCTTGGCAAGCTCAATTCTCGCCGAATACACGGCAGGAATCGTACCGTTGCCCTGCAAGCCCATACCCAAAACTTCGGTCAGACAGTTCATAGAGTTCGCGGTATACATACCCGAACACGAACCGCAGGTGGGACATACTTTCTTTTCAAATTCCGTCAAGCCCTTTTCGTCGATCTTGCCTGCGGTGTACGCGCCGACCGCCTCGAACATACTCGACAGCGAACGCTTTTTTCCGTCCACTCTGCCTGCAAGCATAGGACCGCCACTGACGAATACGGTGGGTATATTGAGCCGTGCCGCCGCCATCAACAGCCCGGGGACGTTTTTATCGCAGTTGGGAATCATCACGAGCCCGTCGAACCCGTGCGCCATTACCATAGCCTCCGTCGAATCGGCGATCAGATCGCGCGTTACGAGGGAATATTTCATACCCGTATGCCCCATCGCAATACCGTCGCACACGGTGATTGCAGGGAACATAATGGGCGTACCGCCTGCCATCGCCACGCCGAGTTTCACCGCTTGGGCGATCTTGTCAAGGTTGATATGCCCGGGGACGATTTCGTTATAGGACGAAACGATCCCGATAAGCGGACGGGATTGTTCTTCCTCCGTCAGCCCCAACGCGTGATAAAGCGAGCGATGCGGTGCGTTTTGAAATCCGTTTACGATTGTATCTTTGATCATAATTTTACCTTATCTCTCTACCGTTAAAACGTGGAGAAGGGTTGCAGATTTGCCTCGAGTTCGGAAGTTTCTTCGCCGCGACTTTACAAAGCCGTAAAGGAGCAAGAAGAACACCGACGAGAGGCAAAGGTGCGCCCTTATACGCGTTTCGTTGGTTAGTTGTTAATAAACTTCTCTTCGTCTGCCCAGCTGTAAAGCTTTCTGATGTCTTTACCGACGACTTCGGAGGGGTGCTCCGCCGCTTTCTTTCTCATAGCGTTGAAATGTACCTGCGCGCCTGCGTCGGACATATCGAGCAAGAAATCTTTCGCGAACGTACCGTCTTGGATATCGGAGAGGATTTTCTTCATTGCCTTTTTCGTTTCCTCGGTGATAATCTTCGGACCGGTGATATAATCGCCGTATTCCGCGGTGTTGGAAATGGAATAACGCATACCCTCAAAGCCGCTTTGATAAATGAGGTCAACGATGAGTTTCATTTCGTGAATACATTCAAAATACGCGTTTCTGGGATCATAGCCAGCTTCCACGAGCGTTTCAAAGCCTGCCTGCATCAGCGCGCAAACGCCGCCGCAAAGCACCGCCTGTTCACCGAAGAGGTCGGTTTCCGTTTCCGTTCTGAACGTCGTTTCCAAAACGCCCGCTCTTGCACCGCCGATACCGAGCGCATACGCAAGCCCGATTTCCAGCGCGTCGCCCGTAGCGTCCTGCTCTACCGCGATAAGGCAGGGAACGCCTTTGCCTACTTGGTATTCGCTACGCACCGTGTGCCCAGGGCCTTTGGGCGCAATCATAATCACGTTCACGTCCTTGGGGGGCTTAATACAGCCGAAATGGATATTAAAGCCGTGCGCAAACGCAAGCGTTTTGCCCTCGGTAAGATTCGGCTCAATGCTTTCTTTATAAAGCTTTGCCTGCTTTTCGTCGTTGATCAGGATCATAATCAGATCGGCAGCCTTTGCCGCCTCTGCTGCCGTGAGCACTTTCAAGCCCTGCTTTTCTGCTTTCGCCCAGCTCTTACTGCCTTTATAAAGACCAACCACCACGTTCACACCCGAATCTTTGAGGTTGAGCGCGTGCGCGTGGCCTTGCGAGCCGTAGCCGATAATGGCAACCGTTTTGCCACTGAGTTTGTTCAAATCACAATCCTGTTGATAATAAATTTTTGCCATAATATTTTTCTCCTTGTATTGATTTTATTTTGATAATAACGTCGTCGTACCGCGATCGAGCGCGACGATACCCGTTCTGCACATTTCCAAGATCCCAAACGGTTGCATAAGCTTTACGAACGCGTCGATCTTGGAGGGATTACCCGTAACCTCGATACACATACCCTCGGTGGAATAATCAATGACGCTTGCCCTGTAAACGTCCACCGCCGTCATAATATCCGCACGGTTCGTTTGTTCGTTACGCACCTTGATGAGCATCAGCTCGCGCTTGATCGGCGCGTCGTCAAGGACTTCCACCTTTTTGACTACGAGTAATTTTTTCAGTTGGTTAATCACTTGTTCTTTCGCATACGAATCGCCACTGATTGCAATCGTAATGCGCGAATATTCTTTATCTTCCGTTTCTGCCACCGTCAGCGCGTCGATATTAAAGCCGCGACGGGTGAACATAGCCGTAACGCGCGTGAGGACGCCCGCTTTGTTTTCTACGTAGACCGCTATGATAAATCTGTTGTTTTCCATCATCGTTACCTCACTTTGGTAATAATATCGTCAATCGCTCCCCCAGGGGGCAACATCGGCAACACGAACTCGTCCTTATCAATACGCACGTCGATCACCACAGGACCTTTTGCCTTAACCGCTTTTTGGAACGCCTGTCTAAATTCCACGGGCGTTTCCGCAAGATACCCCTCTGCGCCGAACGCCTTGGCGAGCTTGACGAAGTCCGTCTTTCTATCGAGCACGGTGTTGGAATACCGTTTGCCAAAGAACAGCGTTTGCCATTGTCTGACCATACCGAGCACGCCGTTGTTCATAAGCACGATCACGATCGGCAATTTATAGGTAACGGCGGTGGCAAGCTCGTTGAGGTTCATACCAAAACTGCCGTCGCCCGTAATGAGCACGGTGGGATCTTTCGTCGCCACGTACGCGCCCATCGCCGCGCCCAAGCCAAAGCCCATCGTACCAAGTCCACCGCTCGACACCCAACGCCGAGGACGGTCGAACTGCACGTATTGTGCAGTCCACATTTGGTGCTGTCCTACGTCCGTGGTAACCACCGTTGCAGGCAATTTTTCCGCGTTGATAATATCAAACACCTGCTTAGGGGTAAGCGGCGCTTGATCTGCCGCCGCGATTTCCTCTTCAAACGTAGCCTCTTCCACTTTCAGTTCGCGAACGCGCGCAAACCACGCAGGATTGCTCTTGCGCTCACATTTCGCCACGATACGCTTAAACGAATCCTCCACGTCGCCGACGAGCCCGAGGTCTACGCGTACGTTTTTATTCACTTCCGCGGAATCGGGATCGAGCTGAATGATTTTGCTCTTTTTCGCAAATTTTGCCACGTTCCCCGTCGCACGGTCGGAAAAACGCACGCCGATCGCCAAGATCAAATCCGCTTCGTTTTGCGACATAGAGGACGCGTAATGCCCGTGCATACCCTGCATTCCCAAAAACCGCTCGCTTTCTTGCGGAACGGCGGAAAGCCCCATAAACGAACAACCGATCGCCGCGTCAATCTTGTTGGCAAAATCGACGATCTCCTTGCCCATACCAAGCCCTGCCGCGCCACCGCCGACGTAGATATACGGACGAGTCGCCTCGCCGATCATCTTCACCGCCTCGTCGATGAGTTCTTCGTTGACCTTGGGCAGAGGGATTTTTTCCACCACGCCCTGCGGCTTAAATTCGTATTTGCCCACCTGCACGTCCTTGGGAATATCCACGAGCACAGGTCCAGGTCTGCCCGATTTTGCAATCGAAAACGCCTCGCGCAGAGTGTCGGCAAGGTCCTCTATTCTTTTCACGAAAAAATTGTGTTTTGTGATCGGCAACGTAACGCCCGTGATATCGATTTCTTGGAAACTGTCCTTGCCGATGAGCGAGTTAGGCACGTTGCCCGTGATCGCCACGAGGGGAATCGAATCGAGCATCGCCGTTGCGATACCCGTTACGAGGTTGGTCGCCCCAGGACCGCTCGTCGCGATACAAACGCCCACCTTACCCGTAGCACGGGAATATCCGTCTGCCGCGTGCGACGCGCCCTGTTCGTGCGCCGTCAGCACGTGATTGATTTTGTCTTTATATTCATACAGCGCGTCGTAGATATTGATAACCTGCCCCCCAGGGTAACCGAACACGTCGGTAACGCCCTGTTCGATCAGGGTCTGCACTAAAATCTGCGCTCCGTTTAATACCATAATTTCGTTCTCCTTATAACGTTATAACATTCTGTTCACTGCGGAAACCAACGCTTTCACCGACGAGGTCATAATATCGCTGTGAATACCTGCCCCCCAGAAACTCTTGTCGCCTGCCACGATACACACGTACGAGGCGGCTTGGGAGGAGGATTTTTCTTCCAAAGCGTGTTCCACGTAATTTTCTAATTCGTAAGCTTTGCCCGTAACCTTTTTAATGGCGAGGTTCACGCAATCGAGCCGTCCGTTGCCCTCCACCTCCACGGTGGTCGCCGCACCGTTATATTCAATCACGATTCTGCCCTTCACCTTTTCGGCGGAGCTATCCTCATAGCCCGTTTCAAGGACGTTGAGCTTTTCCGTCAGATTGACGAAATCGCGGCGGAAAATATCGTATACCTCTTTCGCGCTCAATTCCCTGTGTTCGTGGTCGGAAATACTCTTCACGTGATATCCGAACTGCTCGCGCATTTTCGGTGGCAATATAAGCTTGAACTGCGTTTCGAGGATATACCCGATACCGCCCTTGCCCGATTGAGAATTGATGCGGATAACGTCCGCCTCGTACACTCTGCCTACGTCGGCAGGATCGAGAGGTAGATAGGGCACGGTCCAAGTGTTCACGCCCTTTTCCACCCTATATTTCATTCCCTTGGCGATTGCGTCTTGGTGGGAGCCGGAGAACGCCGCGAATACGAGCTGTCCGCTATACGGTTGCCGTTCGCTCACGTGCATTCTCGTTACCCTCTCGTACACGGAAGTAATGCTCGGCAGATCGGAAAAATCAAGCTTGGGATCAACGCCCTGCGAATACATATTCAGCGCCAACGTTACGATATCCACGTTCCCCGTCCGCTCACCGTTGCCAAAGAGCGTACCCTCTATCCTATCGCCCCCTGCGAGCAAGCCCATTTCACTGTCCGCCACCGCGCAACCGCGGTCGTTGTGGGGGTGCAGGGAAATGATCACGTTTTCACGGTTTTTCAAGTTCTTGCACATATACTCCACTTGATTTGCGTACACGTGCGGCATAGAATGGGACACGGTTACGGGTAGGTTGATAATCGCCTTATCCTCCGCCGTGGGTTGCCAGATATCCAAAACGGCGTTGCAAATCTCCGCCGCAAACTCGGGCTCTGTGCCGGTAAAGCTTTCGGGGGAATATTCGAACGTGATCTTGCCCTCCGCTTTCTCGCGATACTGCTTGCAAAGCTTTGCCCCAAACACCGCGATATCGATAATTTCCTTTTTCTCACGCTTAAACACCTGCTCGCGTTGTGCCACCGACGTGGAATTATATAAATGCACGATCGCGTGTTTCGCGCCCTTTATCGCCTCGAACGTTTTTGCAATAATGTGCTCGCGCGATTGCGTGAGAACTTGAATGGTAACGTCGTCGGGAATTAAGTTCTGCTCAATGATCGTGCGACAAAATTCGTATTCCGTTTCGCTCGCCGCAGGGAAACCCACCTCGATTTCCTTGAAACCGATCTTACAAAGCAGTTTGAAAAACTCTAATTTTTCCTCTAAACTCATAGGAATAATCAGCGCCTGATTCCCGTCGCGAAGATCGACGCTACACCAAATCGGCGGCTTTTCAATGCACGATTTTTTCGTCCAGTCCATCGTAACGCCGTGCGGTTCGAAATATTGTTTTACGTATTTTTGATTGTTTTTCATATCTGTTTCCTTATACAAAAAATCTCTTTCACGCGCTGAAAACGCTTGAAAGAGACGAAGATTTTTTTTATTCTCCGCGGTACCACTCCGTTTGACGGTTTTCACCGCCCACTCGTGTCTTGAAAAGACTTTCCCTATAACGGAGGAAATCCGTCCGAATCTACTGAGCGTTTCGCCGTTCTGTCGGAGGCTCGGGGAGGAGATATCTTTCACAATCCGCGTCGGCTCGCACCCACCGCCGACTCTCTGCACAAGCGGAATTTGTGAATTTTGTTCCCGTCGTTGCCTTTATTCTATTTGAATATATTTATTGTATACTACTTTTACGTTTTTGTCAAGTCCCCTCTGCCACCTTTTTCAAGGTTTTTTCAGGAAACTTTAAGAAATTTTGTAAACCCAATTAAATTTGTCTTCTATCTTGCCCCATTGAATACCCGTTAGGAGGTCGTAAAGCTTTTGCGTAACCTCGCCGATCTTGCCACCGCTCACTTCGTATTCCTTTTCGCCGTAGGCAAGCTTACCGATCGGCGACACTACCGCCGCCGTACCGCAACCCCACGCCTCTTCCAGCTTTCCGCTTTCGAGCGCAGAAACGAGTTCGTCTACCGAAAGCAACCGTTCGTTCACCTTATACCCAAGCGATTTGAGCACTTCAATACAGCTCTTTCTCGTAATCCCAGGGAGTATCGAGCCCGTGAGCATAGGCGTTACGATCTCGCCGTCGATCTTGAACATAACGTTCATTGCGCCCACTTCTTCAATATACTTTCTCTCCACGCCGTCCAGCCACAGCACCTGCGAATATCCTTTTTTCGCCGCTCTTTCGCCTGCGCGCGTGCTCGCCGCGTAGTTACCGCCACACTTTGCGTACCCCGTGCCACCACGCACCGTTCGTACGTCCTCGCTTTCGATCATAATTTTAACGGGATTGATACCCTCGGCGTAATAACTACCGCTCGGCGAGGCAATCAGCATAAAGGTCGCGCTCTTCACCGCGTGTACGCCAAGCGATTCGTCGTTGCCGAACGTGAACGGACGAAGATAAAGGGACGTCCCGAAAGATTTGGGCACGAACCGCTCTTCCAGCTTTACGAACGTTTCCAAAATCTGCAACATATCCTGCTCGGGAATTTCGGGCAGACTCATACGCTCTGCGGAATTGTTCATTCTGCGGATATTCTCCATCGGACGGAAAAGTTGCACGCCACCGTCCGCGCGACGGTACGCCTTTAATCCCTCGAATATCTCCGCGCCGTAATGGAGTACGGTGGAGGCAGGGTGCAAGGAAATTCTGCCAAACGGTACGATCCGCTGATCGTGCCAGCCCTCGCCCTCGGTGTAATCCATAATAAACATATGGTCGGTGAACACTCTCCCGAATCCTAATTTGTCCTCTGCCGGCATTTCGCTCGGCG
Source organism: Candidatus Scatosoma sp. (assembly GCA_045588875.1). Lineage (GTDB taxonomy): Bacteria > Bacillota > Clostridia > Christensenellales > Borkfalkiaceae > Scatosoma. Next base: position 13,015 of record JAZNEZ010000227.1, read on the forward strand.
TCGTCGTTTTCGTAATCTTGATTTCCATAACCGTTTCCCTCAATTCAAAAAACGAATAAAGCGTACTTTTTGAATTTGTTTATATAATTATACACCGCAAAAACCGTTTCGTCAACAATTATTGCGGTGTATTTTCATCTTTTTTAATTTTTTAAGGGATTTTACGCCGCCTGACCGTCCTCGCCGTCCGTGTTTTCGTACAAAGGCGCAGACACTTTTTTACTGCCGTTTTCCTTCACTTCTTTTTTCACGAGCTTGGTAAGAGCAAAGAGCGCGATCACGTTGGGCAGTACCATTAAGTAGTTGAAAAAGTCGGTGAGTTCCCAAACCAAATCGTTTTGGAAGATAGAGCCGAGCATAATGAATACCAGCGCAACGATCGAATACGCCAACGCGCCTTTTTTGCCGAAGAGGTATTCAAAATTGATCTTTCCGAACAAATTCCAGCTAACGATCGTAGAGAATGCGAAAAAGCTTAAACAGATCGCCACGAACACGCTACCGATTGTCAGCGCGACGTTGCCACCGCCGAACGCCACGGCAAAACCGTTGGCTACGAGCACGCCTTTACCTAAATTATCGGGATTACCCTGCATCAACGTGCCGTTTCCGGCATATAACGTGGATATAACGATGAGTGCGGTGAACGTGAGCACCACGAACGTATCGATAAATACGCCGACAATCGCCACCGTGCCCTGCTCGTGCGCCGTTTTCACGTTCGCTTGCGCGTGTGCGTGGGGTGTTGAACCCATTCCTGCCTCGTTGGAAAAGAGTCCGCGCTTTGCACCTTGACTGATCGCCGTTTTGATCGCGTAGCCCACGCTACCGCCGATCACCGCCTGCGGTTGAAATGCATAGCGAAAGATCATTGCGAACGTTTCAGGGATATACACGATACGCGCGCAGATAATTAAAATACCGCCAAGGATATAAAGGAGCGCCATAACGGGCACGACCTTTTCGCTGACGGAGGCAATTCTCGAAACGCCGCCGATAAATATGAACGCGCAAATCAAAACGAGCACGACGCCCACCACCCAAGTGGGGATAAATCCGCCTGTGGCGTTGCTCACCGCCTCGCCGATGGAATTAGACTGCACCATCGCGCCGATAAAGCCGAGCGCAACGACCGCCGCCACCGCGAAAAAGCCTGCGAGAAATTTCCCGAACTTGTTGGGAAACGCTTTCTTGATATAGTAGACAGGACCGCCCGAAACGCTACCGTCCTCGCCAACTTCGCGCGTTTTTTGCGCGAGTACCGCCTCGGCGTAGATAGTCGCCATACCCAAAAACGCAATGATCCACATCCAAAAGATCGCCCCAGGGCCGCCGAGCAAAATCGCACCCGACGCACCGATAATGTTACCCGTGCCTACCTGTCCTGCAACGGCAGTGGCAAACGCCTGAAAGGAACTCATACCCGATTTTTCCTTTTTACCGTTGAGCTTCACGTTGCCAAGCACTTTTTTCATACCCTGCCCCAAGCAACGTACCTGCACGCATTTCGTGTGCACCGTGTACCAGATCCCGACGCCGACGAGCAAAAGGATCAGTACGTAATCGGACAAATACGCATTCACGTTTTGTACCACCTTTAACAGCCATTCTTCCATAATTTATTTCTCCTTGTATAAAAAATTTTTCCGATCTTGCATAACACGCTTGCACAATCGGAAAAAGAGTAAGTATTGCAAAAATGCTCCTCTTGAAAAGAGGAAACGAAAAGCAATTCTCTGTCCTTTTGCCTGAGAGATTGGCGGCGAAAAACCGCTTTGCCCCTTCGGCACTCGCGCTGGGCGAGCTTCTCCGGAGTGCTATCCAATTGCAGTACTCAATCTTTCGATCACCTGAGAGCTTTACTCCTTCGGTTGAACGCTTGGCGTCCATCTCCTACAATTATCATATAGCGCGCTTTTATTAACTTGTCTATAATCATATCACAATTTAACGACTTTTGTCAACGGTTTTTTCTATATTTTCACAAATTTCTTACTTTCATTCAATAGCTTTTTCGCCGTTTATGTGGTATAATATTTATATGATAAAGAAAACGTATACTTTTTTCAAAGCAGGGCAAGCGAACGACGTTTACACCCTTTCCAACGCCTCGGGCACGGAAGTGGACGTGCTTACCTACGGCGCGCGACTCACGCGTATTTCCGTTCCCGATAAAAACGGCGACTTTGCCGATATACTCGTCGGGTGCAAGCGCGTGGAGGATTACTACGATCCCAACCCCTACTTCGGCGCGACGATCGGGCGGTACGGCAATCGTATCGGAAATGCCAAGTTCACGCTGAACGGAAAAACGTATTATCTTGAAAACAATAACGGCAACCACTCGTTGCACGGCGGTAAAAGCGGCGACTTTTCACGCAAAATATGGTCGGCGACGATCGAGGAAAATTCCCTCGTTTTATCCCACGTATCCCCCGACGGCGAGGGCGGTTATCCGGCAACGCTTTGGGTAAAGGTACGTTTTACGCTCACGGAGGATAACGCATTACAAATCGATTATTTCGCAGAGGCGGATAACGATACTTTATGCAACCTCACCAACCACGCCTATTTCAACCTCGGCGCGCAGGATACCGTGCTTTCGCACGATTTGTGGATTAAGTCCCGTTTCATCACTTCGATCGACGATGAGCTCATTCCACACGGTGAATTTACGCCGATCGATGACACGCCCTATTCGTTTTGTCCTGCCAAGCCGATCGGCAAAGATATTTTCTCGGACGCGAAGTGGATCGCCCGTTGCAACGGCTACGATTTCAATTACTGTTTAGAGCGCGAAACGGAGCGTGATTTGGAGCATTTCGCGTACGTATACGATAGCGAATCAGGCAGACGAATGGATTGTTTCACCACCCTTTGCGGCGTACAGCTTTACACCGCTTGTTCCACGGGCGGTTTCCAAGGAAAGAAACCTTACGTCAACCATTGTGCGCTGTGCTTGGAAACGCAGGGTTATCCCAACTCCCCTAACTGTCCCGAATATCCTTCGACAGTGCTTAAAAAAGGCGAAAAATACAGAGAAACGACCGTTTACAAATTCTCGGTCGTAAAATAGATGTTATGATTAAGATTTTGCTCACAAAACTGAAAGAGGCGGCAGTTTCGGTTTTTCCCGTAGCCGTCATCGTACTCCTGCTCAACTGCACACCCCTCGTGAATTTTTCCCCTGTCGAAGCGGTGGTATTCGCTTGCGCCGCGCTCGCGCTCGTTTTGGGTAT
>JAZNEZ010000228.1:0-9082 GCA_045588875.1 Candidatus Scatosoma sp.
CTCATCATTTTCCCCCTTATCATATATTTGGTAGAGGATTCGGAGACCCAGTTCCGAGGCGTCTATCGTTAATAAAACGATCCCCTGCGCGCTCGCGCAGGGGTATATTATTTGTCGTTATTTTCATATTCAGTTGTAAGGGCGCGCCTTACTTTTCGTGCTGCGTTTTCTTGAACTCAATTTCCTTGTGGCGTAACGGCGTTGCCACGCTATTTCGTTGCAGAACTTTTATTTTGCACGCCCCGTGCTATGCGTGTTCATTGGACTAATCTCCTTTTTGATCTTCTTTGTTAAAGTACCTCATCTTACGACTTACAATCATTTTCGTCGTACCTCCTTTAACAGGTTGTTTTTTCATATTCTCCTATCAGGCTAACCCTGAACCGTTGGAGTATCCTTAGTAATCATCTCGACTACGCCCTCCAAATTTTTATTTTCCCGTTTCTATCGCTTAACGGCTGCGCTTTCCGAGTAGGTACGAGGTTTCGTCAAACCCCAATTTTGCACTCGTGTTGATCGATATCGATTTTTTTCTGCGTTTTCAGGCTCTCGCCTCCAAATGGTAAGGAATCATCTCTTTTCGTACCCTCCTTATCTTGGTTTCTTTCGCCGCGTCCCTGCGGCACTTTGCCGATTACCCTTTTCGGCTATCTTTATTTGTGCATTGGTGTTCCCTCTTTCTTTTTGAAAGTTTCAAACATTTTTTGTTTGTTTCTTTCTCTTTGTACTTCTATTATAGCACAAATTTTTCATTTGTCAAGCGTTTTTCGAAAAAAATTTGAAAAAATTTTTGAAAAAGTAAAAAAGGGGCGGTTGCGCCCTTTTTGCAACCGCCCCTTTTTAATCTTCCATTTCTTTTCCGAACTGTGTAAGCAAATCTTTATCGCGCACTACCGCGCCGCCGCCGAGCACGGCTGCAAACTGCGGTTCTTCGCACACGTGGTAACGCATTTCGAGTTTCGAGCCGATATATTGCGGTAGATAAGGGAGTTTCATAAGTCCACCCGACAAGAACACGCCGTTGCGATTGACGGTTGCCGCGACTTCCGCAGGCAATTTCCGCAGTACCGCGCCGGCGTACTCCATCACCTTATCCACGTACACGCGCACGCAATCGGTGATTTCCGACGCCTGCACGGAAAGCGCCGCAGGACGGCAGGTCTGCGTGGAGCTACCCTCCGCAACGATCGCGCCGCGCGCCACGGGGGAAAGCGAGCCGATCTCGTTTTTAATGCGTTCGGCGGTAAGCGGTCCGATTCGCAAGCCCTGCTTGCCCACCTTTTCCAAAATATTCGCGTCGATATTATTGCCGCCGATATTCATAGAAAGTCCTGCGATAATACCGTCCGCCGACACCACCGCCACGTTGCTTACGCCGCCGCCGATATCGATACAGAACACGGGATCGGAGTCGGTCAAAATTGCGCCTGCGCCCACTGCCGCCAAGTACGGCTGTTCCACGAAAAACACCTTTTTGAGTCCACATTCCTCTGCGAGATTCGCGTAATCGGAAAGCACGCGCGCGCCCACGCCACAGGGTACGGACAAGAGCACGTGCGCGCGTTTGAGCGCGGACGCTTTCACGCCCACGCGCGATAAAAACTCTTTGAGCATAGCCGCCGCCAAGCGCATATCCACGATTTCGCCCTCGTACACGGGATAGATAATGCTCGTATATTCCGCCGTCTTTCCGATTAGGTTTTTCGCCTCTTTTCCGACCGCTTTCACGTCCCTGTCCTCGCCGGCTACCGCCACGCAAGAGGGCTCGGCGAGTACGATTCCGCTACTCGTATCCGCACGGTATATTTTCGTCATCGACGATCCCAAATCAATCGCAAGTTTCCACATAATTTTTCCTCTTTTCCCCCTTTCGTCAAATACCTGCCTGCTCCATTAGCCTCTTACAAAGCTCTATCGGCAGTCCGATCACGTTGGACATACTCCCCTCGATCGACCGCACTAAATTGCCGTCCTGTATGCCGTACGCGCCTGCCTTATCCATCGGCGAGCCCGTGGCGATATATGCTTTTATCTGCGCTTTGGACAATTTTTCGAAATGCACCCTCGTACAATCCGCCTCGCAAACACTTTTCACGCCGCCCTGCGTAGGATACACGATACAAACGCCCGTATACACCTTGTGCGCTTTGCCCGAAAGGGATAAAAGCATTCTTTCCGCGTCCTGTTCGTCCTTGGGTTTACCCAAAATTTCGCCGTCCAAAACGACGATCGTATCCGCGCCGAGCACGGCTTTGCCCTGCGCAACGGGTAACGCGGCGATCTCTTCCGCTTTATTTCGCGCAAGCAAACAAACCTGCTCTTTGGGCGTAAGCCCCGTCAGCAGGACTTCCTCACCCTTGGCAGGGAGTATATCGAATTGTTTCACGAGCTGAGAAAGCAGCTCCTTGCGCCGTGGCGACGCGCTTGCCAAGATCCATTCCATAATCGCTAAAAAATACGCAAAACCGCCCGTCCGAGCAAGGAAGAGCGGCTGTGTGCGTTATAAGATTTCAAGATTTTTTCTGAACGCTCTCTTAAATTCGGGATTCGCGTTTGCCGCGTCGCGAAGTTCGAGCGCCGCGTCGCCGACGACTTCCGTTTTCATAATCACGGAATCGCCGAGTACGTCGCAGTTCAAGCCTGTAACCATACCGCAATGCGTTCTATCCAAGCTTTCCGCAAGACGGAGCAACACGCCCAACTTTTTCACCGCGTCGAGGTCCTCTTCATTCACGATATCTTTATATTTTTGCCATTCGCCAAGAGGGACGTCCTCTCGGTTATGACAGCCTGCCACGAACGCCGCCAACACGATTTCACGGTGCGTTGCGCCGTAGATCGCGGAATTTAAGGTCATATACCAGCTATGCTTTGCGTGGTTATAATAACGCACGCGCTGCCCTACGTCGTGCATACTCGCCGCGATCTTCAAAATTTTGAGATACTGACGGGAGAATTTATGCAACACGCGCAACTGTTTGAAAAGCTGAATGGAAAGCTGAATCACGTGTTCCACGTGCTTGGTGTCGCAACCTGCGTATTTCACGAGCGTGTCCAAGCTGAACGAAAGCACGTCGGAAATAGGCTTTTCTTGTGTGATAGGTAACGCCTGATTGACCATAAGTCCCTCGCGCAATCCGTTGCCGCAGATCGTGAACATTTTTATATTCATATAAGAAAGGAACGCCTTGATAATCGCCGCGCCTGCCGGCATAATATCCGCGCGACTAGGCGAAAGTCCTTTGATTTTTTTACGCTTGTCCACGTCGAGCGCGCTGAGCATATCGTAGATGCCGATAAAATCCTCTTCTGCAATCTTGTAATTGTGGGGAATGTCGAGAGGGTATTTGCGCACGAGCTTGTTGATACGGAACAGATTTCTAAACGTACCGCCCGAGCCGATCAGTTGTATTTCGGGATCGACTTCTTTAAGCCAATCGATCTTTTTAAGCTGTTCGGTGAAGAACTCCTCCACGTGCGCCGCCGCCTCTTGGGGGGTGGGATCGCTCTTGAACAGGTCGGTAAGCGTTACCGCGCCAAACGGCAAGGAGGCGTAGTTGAGCAGATTTCTGCGGTTGTAATAGATAATTTTCGTACTGCCGCCGCCGATCTCCAAGATCAGACCTTTGGGGATATCCATCGAATTGATCACGCCGCGGTAGATGAGGAGCGCCTCTTCCTCCTCGGTAAGTACTTTGATCGTAATGTTGCAGGAAACCTGAACCTCGTCGAGGAAGGAGCGTTGATTTTTCGCTCTTCTCACCGCCGCCGTACCCACCGCGATAATACGGTCCACGCCGCTCGCGTCGCAAAGTCGCTTAAACGTTTTGAGCGTTTTGATCGTTTCCGCGATACGCTGGGGTTTTAAGAACCCGTCGCGGTCCATATCCTGTCCGAGCCGTACGCTCTCTTTGAGTTCGTCCACGACCATATAACGCCCCTCGGCGAAAAAATCCACAATCACGAGTCGCGCGGTGTTCGAGCCTAAATCAATAATGCCGATTTTTTCCACTTTTTCAACCTCTCTGCTTTACTTTATTTCTTTTGGGAGAGGCTGACCTTTTTCAACGTTACTACCTGTCCCGATTTTATATTTTTCCCATAGTTTACCACATAAAAAGCTTTTTGTAAATACCCTTTGGGTAAATTTTTTTACTTTTTACCAAATTTCTTCATTTTCGACATTTTCACGCGGTTTTTTTGTGCAAATTGTAAACTAAAAAACCCTTACTTTCGTAAGAGTTTCGCAAGCGCATAAAAATTTTGAAAATATACGGCAACCCTTTCAAGCCTCGTTTTTCTTATTCAGCGCCTGATAAAAGGTTACGAACGCCAGCCCGATCAAAAACGCGCCGAACGCTTTTTTGAGCACTTCCGAGGGGAGTGCCGCCGCCAGCCACGTACCCAAAACGGACAGCGCGAGCGCAGGGAGAATAATCCATAAAATACCCTGCGTTTTGAGCAGTCCGTTATCCGCGTGCGTTTTGAGCGCAAACGCGCTCATAGGCAGGAAAGAAAAGAGGTTGGCGCATTGTGCGATCTTCTGTTCCACACCGCCAACGAGCACCAAAAGAGGAATGGTTACCGTACCGCCGCCCATGCCCATACCGGCAGGTATACCGCCTAAAAATCCAAGCAATAAATATAAATAAAAGCTCATATTTTCTCCTACCTAAAAAAGAACAAAAACACACCCGCGGCAAGCTGCAAAGCGGCGAAAATGAGGTTGACCGTTTTCGTGGGCAATTTGCCGAGTAACTGCGCGCCCAGCGCGCCGCCCAAGGTAACCCCGAGCGCGGTGGGAACGAGCACCGCAGAATCGTAAAAACCGCGAATCGCGTAAAGAATAAAGGAAAAGAGGGACACGGGCAAAATGACGAGAATAGCGGTGGCGTGGGCGTTTTTTTCGCGTAAGCCCGTTTTCGTGAGCAGGGGCACGGCGATCATTCCACCGCCGCCGCCGAACAGACTGTTTGCCGCGCCTACGAGCGAACCGAGCGCCACGCGTTTTGCCGTTACGATCTTGTCTTTTTCCATAGCTCCCTCCCTCAAAAACGGTAAAAAACGGAAAATCCTTGAAATTCCGCAATCCCTTTCACGGATATTTTGCGTAATTTTTTGCAATTTATCAAACTTTTTCCCTCTTTTACCGTCATAAACGCTTGCCAAGAACGGCAATTTGTATTAAAATAGTATAGCGTGGTATTTTATGTGGTATTTTATAATGTCGAAAGACTACGCGAAATTTTAACCAAAGGTGGTTATATGAGAAACAACAACACTCGCAAGAACCGTTTTCTTGCACTCTTTTTATCGGTACTGATGGTTTCCGCGGCAGGTACGGCGTTCGCTGCCTGTGGCGATTCCTCCTCCGAATCTTCTTCCTCGTCCTCTTCGTCCGCGACGTCTACGAAAAAGGACGACGGACTCATCAAGAACGCAGGCTTTGAAATCGACGACGTTTCCGATACCAAGCCTATGATTACGTCCGTTTCGAGCTGGACGCGTTCGGTAAATTCCGAAACGAGCGGTAGCGCCCTTTCCTCCAAAACGGCAAGCGGCGTGATCGATACGTCCGCGGATAAATGGGACGATCTGACCAAATCCAACTTCGAGGGCGTAGACTTCTCTACGTGGACGGAAGAAAAGGCGAAAGAAGAATGGAAAAATATGTCCGTCAAGGACAAGCTCGCCTACTACGACGCTTGGGAGAAAAATAACAAGGACGACGACAAGGACGTGGACGATCTCGAATTCTACGAATCCTTTAATATCGACTCCGAGGATATCCCCGACTGCGAAAATCCCAAAACGCATTACGCCGAGGGCGCAGAGGGCGCGGACGAAAACACCAACGTCCTGATGATCCATAACGAATACTCCAACTCCACCTACGACGCGTTCGGTACGGCGCAGAAATATACCTCTTCCACGAGCGTTACCGTTTCCGCAGGCACGAGCGCGAAGTTCTCCGTGTGGGTGAAAACGAGCGACCTCACCTCGTCGGCAACGAGTGGCGACGAACAAGCGGCGGTGGATAAGGGTGCGTATATCAGCATCACCAACTCCCTCGGCTCGACCTCTTTCGATCCCCTCGAAGTGAAGAATATCAACACCGAGGGCGTAACCACGCACAACGGCTGGGTACAATATCAATTCTATCTCAAAGGCGCAAGCTACGTCGATTCCACGTTCACCATCGTTTTAGGCTTAGGCAAGGGAGGCAACACCAACCGCCACGAATACGTGAACGGCTACGCGTTCTTTGACGATATTTCTTGCGAAACGATCACGAACGACACGTTCGACACTGAAACGGCGAACGTGAATACCAAAACCGTTTACCACGACGACGAAAAAGCGGACAAATCTTTCCACGCAGGCGAGGTAAGCTACGAGGCGTATGCAATCGATTTTGCGAAAACGGCAACTTCCGACGCTTGGACGACGAAAGGCGCGTACGTGCTCGACGAAAGTTGGTCGATCGCGCCTACGAAAGAAGAGCGGAACGGCAAGTACTACACGGCGGCGTCAACGCCCTCCGGCAATGCCACCGTATACCAAGGCTTGGGCATCTCCGTCGAGGGGGACATAAACGGTACGTTCACGAAATCGACGATGGCGGCGGTGGATAACACCTACCTTAAAGCCGTTTACAATAAGAATTTTAAGGACAGCGAATTTATCGGCGACAACGATAAAGTACTGATGCTCCTTTCGGCGAACGGTGCGGCGTACACCGCGCAATCGTCCGCAACGAAAGTTACGCTTGCACCCGAAACCTACGCGGCGGTATCTTTCTACGTAAAGACCTCCGAAATGAGCGGTTTCACGGGCGCGAACGCGACCTTGCTCGACGGCACGAACAAAACGGCGATTTCCTCTATCGACACGACGACGATCGCGACGGTGGACATCAACGACGACACCAAGGACATTTACGAGGGCTGGGTGCGTTATTACTTCTTCGTTTCCAACGAAACGGACGAGGCGAAAGATTTCACCGTTGAATTCGGTTTCGGTCCGACGACGGTTATCGACACGACGAAATCCTCTTATTACACGGGCTTTGCGGCGTTCACGAAATTCGAATACTACACGTTCGCAGACGAAAAAGCGTTCGACAGCGCGGCGAGCGGTTCATACGCAAAGGTGGTATCGCTGACGGGCTCGGAGGAAAAGGCGGCAGGCGACAGCGGATTCGATTCGGCGGCGGCAGTTCCCTCTAACGCGATTGAAAACGGCTTTGCCAACCCCAAAAACTACAAGGGCGTTTACAGCGACAGCGACTACGTAAACGGCGGTGGCGACGGTACGAAAACGGAGCTTTATACGAACGCGAACGCAGGTCTTTTGAATAAGGAGCACGCGGCAAACTACACCGCGATTTTGGAAAAGCTCGGCGGCACGGGCGCGACGTGGGATACGGCGATCGGTAGCGACGCAACCCAACCCCTCGTAATCTATAACGCGGGCGCGCAAACCCTGCCCTACGGCTTTATCGGTAAATCGACGACGATTGCGGCAAGCTCGTACGCAACGGTATCCCTGCGCGTAAAGGTAAGCCAAGGCGCAACGGCGAGCGTATACCTCGTGGATATGGACGACGACACGCACGAGAGTTTCCTTTCCGTTGATCGTAAGCTCACCTATTGGTATGACGACGACGGTAACGTATGCGCAAAAGACCCCACCGCGAAAGACTTCAATAAGAAAAAGGACGTAGCGTTCAAGCTGCAATCGAACGGACTTTACAAAGTCAATCCCTCGTGGGAGGGCGCAACGGGTATCGGCGAGAACGATTACTATGCCAACCTTTTGGCGTATGAAAAGGACGCGGAGAATAACCTCGTAGTGGCCGACGGCGGCGTTTCCTACGACTACACAAATAACTGGAAAAACGACGGAAACGACGGTATCGCGTTCTATTATAATGAAAGCGATCAAACGTATTACGCGGACAGCGCTAAAACGGTTGCGGTCAAGGGCTTTGCAAGCGTTACCGCGCTTACCCCCCGTTATGTGGCGGAAAAAGGCGAGGCGCTCAAAATGCAGGTTACGGGTAGCGTGGCAGCTCCCGTATGGCAGACGGTAACGTTCTATATCCACACGGGCGACGTTGCGAAAAATTACCGCTTGGAGGTTTGGAACGGCGACCGTGAAACGACGGTAAATCCCGATGGCTCGTACGTGATCTTCGACTCGTACTCGCCCGACGCGGTAGACGGAAAATTCGCGACGCTGATCGACCAGCGCGTGGAAGAGATCGACGCGGACGAAACGCTGGGCAATTATTTTGAAAGCGTGTTTTCGTTCTACGACAGCGCGAAATACCTGCGCTACGACGAAACGGCAGACGTCAACGGAGTGGGCAACGATTATACGAGCTACCTCTCCTCCTCGAATACGGCAGGCGTTGCTTATCTTAAATACGACAAGGGCGTTGAGCACGAAACGTATGCCGACTATTCGTACGCGGAATACACGGTTACGCCCGATCCCGACGACGACGTAACGGAAGACGAAGAGGAAGAAGAAACGACGACCGATCCCACCAACGTTTGGTTGCTCGCGAGCTCGATTATCATTGCCGCAGTTCTCCTTCTTGCGGTAGTCAGTCTGATCGTGCGGAAGATCGTGGCGCGCCACCGCAAAAAGCGCGGCTCGGGCGCACTCGCAAGATCGATGAAATCGAAAAAAGATAAATAATATTTCTTGAAAAAACTGCTCGGTTTTCGAGCAGTTTTTTCGTTCGTTTCCTTGACTTCCCCTTGCATAAGTGGTATAATATAAATACTATAACAAACGAGGTGTTAAAATGTTTGAAAAAATCACGCCCGAACAAGCGGGTATCTCATCGGACAACGTAGCAAAACTCATTTCCGTTATGGAACGCCGCGGCGCGATCACGCACGGGATTTTGATGATGAAAGACGGCAAAATTTTTGCCGAAGAGTACTGGAAACCTTTCCACAAGGATTTCTGCCACAGAATGTATTCGCAGACGAAAAGTTTCGTCGGCGTTGCGATCGGGCTTTTGATCGAAGAGGGAAAACTTTCCTTGGACGATAAAGTTGCCGAT